>CAYSJA010000030.1:0-87600 GCA_964431235.1 uncultured Gammaproteobacteria bacterium | reverse complement strand
CAATTTATTAAAAATTTTTTAAGATTTTTTCAGTTTTCTCTATTAATTTTAATTACTTTATTAGCTTTTTTTATTTTGAATAATAATTTTAGCTTTGTTTCCAAATATCAATCTTTTGTGGTGCAGTCAGGCTCAATGGAGCCAGCCATCATTACTGGCGATATAATTATCGTTCAACCCCAAGATAAATATTTTATTAATGATGTTGTAACTTTTAACAGTAATAGTAGGGTAGTTACTCATCGTATAATGTCAATTGATGACCAAGATGAAGATATTTATTATAGCACTAAAGGGGACGCTAATCGTACAGGTGATGATGATTTAATTGAGCATGATCAGATAATTGGTAAAGTAATTTTAACTTTACCGCGTTTAGGTTTTTTTGTAGCTTTTAGCAAAACTACTCCAGGTTTAATAATAATGATTTTAATCCCAGTGATAATTTTGATTTTAGATAAATTATTAAATATACTTAATGCTCACAAAAAATCTTAATCGTTTATCCTGGTTCTTATTATTATTTTTCTTGTTTTTAATTAAAAGTGATTACACTGATGCTGACATATTTGCTGAAAGAGCGGTTAGAGATAACACTTTATCAGCAATTACTCTTGATTTTTCCAACAGGGTAACTTTTAATGAAAATTTAATCGATAACCTTTTTTATTCAATCGGCTTCATTCCAGGGGGTTTTGATTTAGCGGCTTTAAAAATTAATAATGACAGTGAACAAAATTTCACATATAACCTAAAGACCATTATAATTAGTGGCGATGATAATTTTTGTCAAGAATTACAATTAGAGGTATTTAATAGTCAGTTTAAATCTTTCTATAAAGGATCTCTTACGGGTTTAAATGTTAACTCTCAATTAAAGGGTTATCAAGCAGAAAGTTGGATATTTTATATTACTCTTAATAGCTCATCTGAGGATTTAAAAAATAGTAGATGTGAGTTTAATTTTGATTTTAAAACTTACAGGCAAGATGCTAATGAAAGTGGGGGTATTTTTGCTCAAAGAAAAGTCAATAATATTATATCTAGTAGTGATTGGTAATTTTTATGAAAAAAAGATTAAAAAATTTTTTACAATCTAATTTATATTATTTCCTGGTATTAATCTATTTACTATATATCTTTATAATTGTTATTTTTTCTAACAATTTTGGTATTATTACCAGTTATGCCAATATATCGGAATCAATGGGCAGTGCTATTCCTCTAGGTAGTGTAGTGGTAGTTAAAAGTTTTTCAAGCTATCAGGTGGGTGACATTATTTCTTATTACGCTCAAGTTAGTGAAGAAACCGCAATAGTTACTCATCGAATTACCGCTATTGGTGGCAATGTTTACCTAACTAAAGGTGATGCCAATATGTTAGCAGATAGAGAGTTAGTTAGGCCCCGCTTAATTATTGGTAAAGTTATCTTAACAATTCCTTACTTAGGTTATTTTTTAAATTTTTCTAAAAGTTTATTAGGGGTTATTTTTAGTATTATTGGTCCCGCTTTAGTAATTATTAGTTTAGAATTGATGAAAATTTTATCATATTTAAAATTATCCAAAAAAATTAGAAAAAAAATATAAATAAAATATTATATTCTGGAAAGTACCAATTTTTTTAGATGCATCAATTAAGGCAATAGGGGTCGGGGGTAGTGACCCTCCTCTAAAGACAAGAAAAATAATAAATATCTATATTATCAACAACAAAAATTTTAGTATTTTTCGCTATAGCGTGTAAATATTAAAAAAAAGAGTAAAAGAAGAGATAAATAAAATTGATTTTTTTATTTAATATTGTTATATTCTAACAATGAGATTAAATAATTAGAAAAATATGCCTTATACAGATATCAAAGATCTTTATCAAAATCAATCTAAATATTTAGGTCAGAAAATTAAAGTTGGTGCTTGGATGAGAACTATTAGAGATTCTAAGCAGTTTGGTTTTATTGAAGTAAATGATGGTACCTTTTTTAAAGGACTACAAGTTGTTTTTGATAATAATTTGAACAATTTTTTTGATATTATAAAATTTACCATTGGATCATCCTTAGAAATTGAAGGAAAACTAGTTGTTTCTCCGGCCGCCGGACAGCCATTTGAGTTAAAGGCAGAGAAGATAAATATTATTAGTTTGGCCGCAGCTGATTATCCTTTGCAGAAGAAAAAGCATAGTTTTGAATTTTTGCGCGAAATCGCTCATTTGCGTGGCCGCAGCAATACTTTTTCAGCAGTTTTTCGTTTGCGTTCAGCTCTTAGTTTTGCTATTTATAAATTTTTTCAAGAAAAAGGCTTTTTTTATATTCATACTCCGATTATTTCTGGCAGTGATTGTGAAGGGGCGGGTGAGATGTTCAATATTACGACCTTTGATTTACAGAAAGAAATACCAAAGAATAATTCCGGTAAAGTTGATTATTCTAAAGATTTTTTTGGACGCCAGGTTGGGCTTACTGTTAGTGGACAGTTAGAAGCGGAAGCTTTGATTATGGGGCTTAATCGAGTTTATACTTTTGCTCCTACTTTCCGGGCGGAAAATTCTAACACTACTCGCCATGCTTCCGAATTTTGGATGGTAGAGCCGGAAATGGCTTTTTGTGACCTTTCTGATGATATGAATTTAGCAGAGGAGATGATAAAATATCTTATTTCTTATATTTTGCAAGAGTTGCCAGAAGAAATGGAATTTTTTAATAAGTTTATTGATACTAATTTATTAGATCGTTTAGATAAAGTTTTGCATTCAGATTTTGCTCGTATGACTTACACTGAAGCAATTAAGCATTTAGAAAAAAGTGATCAGAAATTTAATTATCCTGTTTCCTGGGGCATAGATTTACAGACTGAACACGAACGTTATTTGACAGAGCATATTTTAAATAAACCCGTATTTATCACCGATTATCCCAAGGATATCAAAGCTTTTTATATGCGTCAGAATGATGACGGCAAAACAGTGGCGGCTATGGATCTCCTAGTTCCTGGCATCGGAGAAATTATTGGCGGTAGCCAAAGGGAAGAGCGCTATGATATACTAGAAAAAAGAATGAAAGAAATGGGTTTGGAAATGGTTGACTATAAATGGTATTTGGATACTAGAAAATATGGTAGCGTACCCCATGCTGGTTTTGGTTTGGGATTTGAGCGGACAATTATGTATCTTTCCGGTTTGGCTAATATAAGGGATGTTATTCCTTTTCCTCGTACTCCTAAGAATGCAGAATTTTAATTTTATTGTTTGTTAATATTTGCTAATATAAGTTGAACTTTAAAATGATAGATCATGAAAAGGAAAATGTATTGGTTTGTAGAACCTTGTGATTCTCATACGAATGAAATTATTGCTAATAATTTAGCGGCTTTAAATCAAGTAAATGAAAATCTTGCGTTGACTGACGCTGATGGTCTTCCTCATTCTGTTTTTCAAGTAGAAAGCCATCTTTTTATAACTAGATTATATAAAGATAAGCAAAAGTTTTCTTTACGTTTTAATATTTTTTATCGTCAGAGGAAAAGTAGCCCTTTATATCCTTGGAAATTTGAAGAGGATAAAAGTAGAAGGAAGTACCAAAAATTGCGGATGCCTAAAGTTAAAAATTAAGAGATTGGATAACCAATCTCTTTTTAATTTTTTTCTTTTTTGCTAAAGTAACATTATACTGTAAAAATAAAAGAAAAAATTATTTTTTAGTTGTTAATTTATTAAGTACTATTATATGCAAGCACAGACAATTAAAATACAAACCCCTAAGAAAGTAATATTAAATGGTTTTATTTTTGGTTCTAAAAAAGCCAAAATTATTTATATTTTTCTTCACGGTTTGGGCGGAGAGCTATTTTCACGAATAGAGCTAATAGAAAAGATGGCGGGAGATAAAATAGCGGTTATGGTATTTAACAATCGTGGCCAGGGTTTAATTAATCGTTTTAAGAAAATAAATCAGCGTCGGGCAGGAGGTTTTGATTCCGCTATTTTCGGTAGTTCCTATGAATTATTTTCTGATTGCATAGATGATATCAAAGGCGCAATTAGAGCAGCTTTAGATAATGGTTATAAAAAGATTATTTTAGTAGGACATTCCACTGGCAGTAATAAAGTCGCTTATTATCTTTCTAAAAGTTTTAAAGATAATGTTTTAGGGGGTATTCTTTTAGCACCGATGAGCGACTATGCTGCCATTAAGAAAGAAGTTCCTGCATATAAATTAAGGAAAGCAAAAAAAGAAGCGGAAAAATTAGTGTTTCAAGGAAAAGAGCAAGAATTATTATCCCCTAAGTCCTGGACCCACTTGATTAGTGCCCAAAGATTTCTTAGTCTTTTTACCCCAGAAAGTAAAGAGGAAATTTTTAGCTATGCATCTACAAATAAATCCCCAATATTGAGAAGGATAAAAAAGCCTATTTTAATAGTTTTAGCTGGAAAAGATGAATATGCTGATAGAGAAATGACAGAAATTTTTTCCTGGTTTAAAAGGGAAGCGCCGAAAGATAATTCTAAAGTTATAATGATAAATAATTCTCTTCATAATTTTTCTAGTTATGAATCTAAACTAAAAAGGAAAATTTTTTCTTGGGTTTCAAAGATTTTTTCTTTGTAAATCAAGATTAATTTATTTTATTCTTTATTTAAAATTTACAAAAAATCCGGCCTTATAATGGTCGGATTTATTATTTTTTTGCCTTTACTCTTTTGGGGAAATTTACTATTTCAGCATTCATAATTTGCAAAATAGTATTGTCATCCAATTTAATATTTTCATATGAAGATAGTATTTCCTTAATGAGGACTTTTTTTGATTTGGCATAAATATGCCTATTGCCCTCCAGAGTAAATCCAAGTACACATAGCCAAGGGAATTTTTTTGTACCATAATTAAGCAAGTGGCTAATGTTTAGATAATTGTCAATTTCTTTTAACATTAAACAGCCGACCGGTCTTCCTCTTTTTTTAGCTTGTTGGAAGATAGGATGATTGTCAGATAATTTCTTTTTAGCCTGGTTAGTTTTGGCTATCATATCTAAGAAAGAGTCCTGTAATTCACTGATTACAGAATTTTCTTTGCCGCTCAGAATTTCATCAATAATAGACATAAACAAGGAAAACTCATAATATTCTTGTTGATTATAGTTTTTACCGATAGATTTATTTACGAGCATAGCTTGTATATAACGGAAAGCTAATTTATCACGTAAATCAATATTCATCATCGCCCTTTCTCCTTTTTCCCAAGTTTTGAGAACCGGATAGTTCAAGATGTCTAAAATTTGGAGGCAACTGAAATCAGGAGAGACAAAAATTTTTTTGTTCTCGCCTTCTAGATAAGTCAAAATTCCTGGAGGCCAGGTATGATTGTCTATCCAAAGATAAATTGAATTTCGATAATGATCAAAAAAATCAATAACAATCAAATTCTCTTCTTTATTATTTGGATGTAGGCCTAATAATAGGATTTTTTCCTGATCGACTAAAATTTCGTTAAAACTAGGAACATCAGAATTTTCTTTTAGTAATTCCTTTATTTTTATAGGGATAACTAAACATTGTTCATTCGGATATTCCGATAGAATGGAAGCCACGGAAAAAATTAGTTCAAAATTAGATGGATTGTACAAAATAATCATGATAAATAGTTTTTTATTTAATTTTTAAAGTTCTTGTTAAAAATTACAACTTTTTATAAATATTGTCAAATTATATTTTAGAATTGCTTTTTGTTATAATTAAGATTAAGATGTACTATCAAGATATATTAATAATTAATAATTAGGAAAAACATATTTATGAAAAAGAAATATAAAAATTTTTTGTTTATTATAATAGCACTAATTGTTATTATAATTCTTTGGCTTGTTTTTAAGGAAAATAAGCCAAAAGAAGAATATTCAACAGTTAATGTTTCTTTTGGTCCTTTAATACAAACTGTTAGTGAAATAGGAACAATTGAACCAGTCCAGGAGGTTTCCCTTAATTTTTTAAATAATGGAAAAATAAGTGATGTTTATGTAAAAGTTGGAGATGAAGTGAAGTCAGGTACTCCCTTAGTTGCTTTGGAAAAAGAATCTTTAGAGTTAAAAAAATTAGAGGCAAGAGCAGGGCTGGAAATCGCAGAGGCTAATCTATCTAAAATATTAGCTGGAGCTAGTAATGAATCAGTAGCAGTTAGTTTGTCGGAAATAGAGCAGGCTAAATCAAATGAAAATGCAGCTAGAGCAGATTTAAAGCAAATAAAAGAAGCAGTAGCAGAGAATATTAAGCAGGCCGAGAAGGCTTTATTTGATTTAGAGTCAAATTTACCTGAAACACAAACTTCTCAAGAACAAGCAATCTATTCAGCGCAGATTGCTCTGAATAACGCTGAGAAATTAGGTCAAACAGCGGTTGATAATAGCCGTGATTCGGTTTTGCTTATTTTAGATGATAAAGTGTTGATTGGCGAAGTAGCTTTAGATAATTTAAAAACAATATTAGAAGATAAAGATGTTGAGAATGTTTTAGGTGTTAAAAATATTTCAACTTTAACTAATACTAAGAATAGTCGTTTGGCTGCTTTAAATTTAATATCCAGAATAGAAGAAACTATTTTACAAGCTAAAGATAGCCGTAGCTTAACGGATATTAATCAAGCAGGAAGTTTAATTAAAGATTTTTTATTAAAAGTTAACCAATCACTAAATTATGCCTATTCCATGTTAGAGGCAACAATAACTTCAGCTGATTTTTCCCAAATAGAGCTTGATTCTTATAAAAGTTTAGTGAATTCTCAAAGTACCTTAGTAAGCTCGGCTACAAGCGCAGTAGATAATTCTTTGCAATCTTTTTATACTGCTAAAATAAATTATGATACTTCAGTAGCGACAGCTGAAGAAAACTTAAGGCAAGCTCAAGTCGCTTTAGATAGCGCTATATCTTCTGCTCGAAATAATTTAAATAATATAATTTTATCAAGCGATCAGCAAGTTAGCGCTGCCCAATCACGTTTAGATAGCACTGTGAAGGCAGTTGATCTTGCTCAAGCTCGTTTAAATAATATTTCTGCTCCAGCTAGAGAGCAAGACATTTCTTTAGCTGAAGCTCAAGTTAATCAAGCGAGAGCCGCTTTAGCTAATATCGAAGATCAACTTGCTAATAGTATTATAATTGCTCCTTTGTCCGGGGTTATTACACAAGTAAATTATAGTGTTGGCGAGCAATTTGGAATTTCTGGCCAACCGGTTGTTAAAATGTTAGCTGATAGTAATTTTGAAATTGAAGTTGATGTTTCTGAATCAGATATTAATAAGATAAAAATTGGAGATAAAGCGGGAATAACATTAGACGCCTTTTCTGACGACATAATTATTCCTGGGGTAGTTAGTTTTATTGAACCAGCTCAAACTTTAATCCAAGGAGTTGTTTATTATAAAGTTAAAATATCCTTTAGCGACCTTATTAGTATTCAAGAAAATCTTAGTAATCAGGGGTTGTCCCTTAAATCCGGTATGACCGCTAATGTTGTTATAACGACTAATAAGAAAGATAATGTGTTAGCTGTTCCTGCACGAGCTGTAATAGATGATAATGGGAGTAAGATAATTAGAATTCTTGAGAATAATGAGCTCAGAGAGATTTTTGTCCAAACAGGATTAAAAGGGGATGAGGGCTTAATTGAGATAAGAGAAGGCTTAAAAGAAGGGGATCAGGTAGTGACTTTTATTAGATCTATTAATTAATTTTTACAATTTTAAAAAATAATTTAACCAGTTATTATTTTATGGCAGAAAATCTTATTGAAGTAAAAAATTTAGGAAAGTTTTATGAGATTGCTGATTTAAAAACTGTTGTTTTGAAAAATATTAATTTTTCTTTGCAATCAGGTGAATTTGTAGCCATTATGGGACCGTCTGGCTCTGGAAAATCAACTCTAATGCATATTTTAGGCATGCTTGATCCGCTTTCATCGGGTCAATATATTTTTGCTGGAAAAGATGTCTCTGCTTTTAATGATGAAGAATTAGCTCGCATGAGAAATAAAGAAATCGGTTTTGTTTTTCAAGCTTTTAATCTTTTAGCTAGAACAACAGTTTTAGATAATGTTAAATTACCCCTTATTTATTCTGATAATAAACATGACATGACAAAGCGTGCTCAAGAAGTTTTAGGAAGCGTTGGCCTAAGTCACCGTTTATCCTATTTTACTAATCAGATATCGGGTGGCGAAAAACAAAGAGTGGCTATTGCCCGTTCATTGGTTAATAATCCATCAATAATTTTTGCTGATGAACCTACCGGTAATCTTGATTCTAAATCAGGCGAACAAGTAATGGCAATATTGCAAGAGCTTAATGATCAAGGGAAAACTATTATTTTAGTAACTCACGAAACTTTTACCGCTGAACATGCAAAAAGAATAGTACATATTCTTGATGGTAGAATAGTATCTGATGAAAAAGTAAAGAGAAGGCGTTTTGCTAAAGACGGAGAAATGATTAAATAATTTTATGCTGGATAATTTCCGTCAAATTTTAAAAATAGTTGGTCGCGCTCTTCTAGTTAACAAAACCAGAAGTTTTTTAACAATGCTGGGTATAGTTATCGGTGTTAGCGCAGTTGTTTTAATTATGTCCCTTGGTGCCGGGGCTCAACATCTTATTCTAAGTCAAATTGATAGTTTTGGGGGTGATTTAATTGGCATTTTACCTGGACAATCAGATGAAAAAGGCCCCCCGGCTTCAGTTTTTGGGGTAAAGGTAACAACTTTAAAAGAATCAGACGCTAAAGCAATAAATGAAAGAAATGATATTCCTTACGTAACAGCAGTTGCTTCTTATTATGATACCAGTGTTAGTGCTTATTATAAGGATGCAAGTTATGATACTACATTGGAGGGAATAAGCGGTGATTATTTAGAGATAGAGGGAGCAATTATTGAATCTGGGCGTTTTTTTACTGATGAAGAAATTAATTCTTCATCTGGTTTAGCTATTTTAGGTAGTTCAGTTGCGCGTGAACTTTTTGTTTTCAATGATGCTGTAGGAAAAAGAATAAAAATACGAAATAGACAATTTTTAGTTGTAGGTGTTTTTAAGGAAAGAGGATTAGCTGGTTTTTCTAGCCCTGATGATATGATTTTTGCACCTTTAAAATTTGTACAAAAAGAAATTGCTGGAATTGATTATTTAAGCGCTATTAGGATAAAAGTTGATAGTGAAGATAATATTGATGAAACAATGACAATAATAAGTCGGGTTTTAAGAGAAAGACATAATATAGACAGTCCTGAGGATGATGATTTTTCAATTAGAAGTTTTAAAGATGCGCTTGATTTAGTAACTACTATTACTGATGCTCTGCGTTATTTTTTAGCAGCCATGGCTGCCTTATCACTTCTTGTTGGCGGGGTTGGTATTATGAATATTATGTTAGTTGGAGTTACTGAAAGGACTAGAGAAATTGGTATAAGAAAAGCTTTAGGGGCAACTAAACGTCAAATAAGATTTCAATTTTTGTTAGAAGCTGTTATTTTAACCTTGATTGGAGGATTAGTTGGTTTAATTAGTGGATTCCTAGCCTCTTATTTAATAGCAGTTATTGTTTCTTCTTTGGGTTATGACTGGGCTTTTGTTATTTCATTACCTTCTGCTGTTTTAGCTCTTGGTATATCAGCGCTGATTGGTATTATTTTTGGATATTATCCAGCCAAGAGAGCCAGTAGTCTTAATCCTATTGAAGCTCTTCGTTATGAATAAATTTGTTAATAAAATTGAAATAGCTTTAAATTTAGCTTGGCGTTCTTTACGTCTTAATATTTTAAGGACCAGTTTAACGGTTTTAGGAATTGTTATTGGCGTAGCTGCTATTGTTGTTGTTTTTTTAGCCGGGGACGGTATTAGTAATTTAATCTTAGGAGAAGTGGAATCATACGGAATTAATATTATTCAAACAGAGATTAAGGTACCCAGTACAAATGTTAGCTTTTCTACTGGAGAGATAACAACTCTAAAATTGAATGACATGGAGGCGATTAATAAGCTAAGCAATATTGAAGATAGCTATGCTGGATCTTTAGGCCAAGAAAAAATTCAGTATCAAAATCAAAGCCAGATAATATTTTTATTTGGCATTAGCGCTTCTTATCAATATATAGATAAGAAGACGGCCTTGTCTGAAGGTTATTTTTTTTCAGAAAGCAATGATAAGAGCCAGAGTTTAGTAGTTGTTTTAGGAAGTAAAATAAAAGAAACTCTTTTTGCCGATCAATCTGCAGTAGATAAATTTGTCACAATTGGTAATAAAAAATTTCGTGTTATTGGAGTGCTAGAAGAGCAAGGAGGAGGTTTTGGTTTTATGGATTTCAATGATATGGTTTATATGCCCATTAACACTTTACATAAAAGAATATTGGGAATAGACTATGCTATGTATTTTATCCATCAAGTAAAAGATGTATCAATAGCTGAAGAAACTGCTTTAGAAATTAGGCATTTAATGCGAGAAAGGCACAATATATCTAATCCTGATAAAGAAGATTTTCGTGTTTCTACAATGGCTGAAATGATTGATACTTTAAATATAGTAACTGACGCAATTACTTTTCTTCTTCTGGCAATAGTTTTAATCTCTCTTTTAGTAGGTGGAGTAGGTATTATGAATATCATGTATGTTACCGTTACAGAAAGGACTCCAGAAATTGGTTTAAGAAAAGCCTTAGGGGCGACAGATAAAGATATTACTTATCAATTTTTAATTGAAGCAATTTTAATTACTTTTTGGGGTTGGCTTATTGGTGTTATTTTAGGATTAGCCATAGCTTATGTTTTAACTATTATAGCAACCTCCTTTGGTCTTAAATGGGAATTTGTCTTTCCTCTTCAAGGCGTTCTAGTTTCTCTATTATTTTCTATTAGTTGTGGTTTACTTTTCGGATTACGTCCGGCCAAGCAAGCTTCGCGATTAGATCCTATTATTGCTTTAAGGCAGGAACAATAAATTTTTAGTTATTCTTTTATTATAATTTAAATAAAATAAAAATGAATAAAACAAACAAAAAAAATTTAATCATTATTCCAGCTATATTGGCCCCACTTATAGTTGGTTTCTTAGGATCTCTTTTAACTACTCCAGCTATAGATGGTTGGTATAAAATTATCAATAAGCCGTCATTTAATCCTCCTAATTGGATATTTTCTCCAGTTTGGACCTTACTTTTTATCTTAATGGGAATTTCTTTATTTTTAATTTTAAAAAAACCAAAAAGCCATTATCGCAAAAAAGCCATTATAGTTTTTTCTTTACAACTAGCTCTTAATTTATTTTGGTCTTTTTTATTTTTCTTTTTAAAAAGTCCAAATTTAGCATTTTTAGAAATTATTATTTTGTGGTTTTTTATTTTAGCTACTATTTTATATTTTTGGCGACTATCGCGTTTGGCTGCTTATCTTCTTATCCCCTATTTATCCTGGGTATCATTTGCTTCTATTCTTAATTATTATATTTGGCGCTTAAACTAGATAATAAGTTGGTTGTTTTAACGTTAAAAAACTAATTTTGTAGAAATAAGACCCTTAAAAATAGGATCTTATTTTATAAACTCATTAAATTAATGGAAATAGCCTTATTTATATGTTAATATTTAAAAATAAGAGTTACTAAAATATTTAGTTATTATTAAAATGGATAAAACTTTATTTTACCAGCTGCCACAAGCAGAAGTTTTTAAAAAGCTAAAATCTAGCAGTAACGGTTTAAATACTAAAGAGGCAAGAAAGCGCTTAAAAAAATACGGAGCCAATAAACTACCAAGAAAAAAATCTTTAAGCGCTTTTATGTTGTTTTTAAGTCAATTTAAAAATCCTCTAATTTTTATTTTGATAATAGCTTTAATTATAAGTTATCTTGCTGATCATAAAAGTGATGCTTTGATTATCTTTTTGGTTGTTTTAATAACTAATATAGTTGGTTTTTTTCAGGAATGGAAGGCAAATAGCGCTTTAAAGAAGTTAAATAAGGCAGTTGTTTATAAAGTGAAAGTAAAGCGAGATAAAGAAATAAAAATTATTTTTCGTGAAGAATTGGTAGTAGGAGATATAATTAAACTTAATGCCGGTGATGTAGTGCCGGCTGATGCTCGTATAATTATTGCTAAAAATTTAAAGATAAATGAAGCGTCTTTAACCGGCGAATCGTTACCAGTATCTAAAAAAATAGAAAAAATAGCCAATAAAGTAATCTTAGCTGATAGGAAAAATATGGCGTATCAAGGAACCATTGTTTCTGATGGCCAAGGAGAAGCAATAGTGGTAGCAGTTGGCAATAATACAGAAATAGGACAAGTTGCCAAGCTGATAAAAGACACAAAAGAGGATCTTACACCCTTGCAACGCCAGATAAATAAGTTTGGTTTGAAACTAGGATTATTTTTAGTGGTGGCCAATATAATAATATTTTTTATTGGCATTTTATCCGGGCGTAACATTTTTGAAATGTTTATGATATCAGTGGTAATAGTGGTATCAGCTGTTCCAGAAGGACTTATCCCAGCGATGACAATTATTTTAGCAATCGGTATGCAGAGACTAGCAAAGAAAAAAGGGCTCGTTAGACGAGCGATAGCAGCTGAAACTTTAGGTTCAGTTTCTGTTATTTGCGCTGATAAAACCGGAACATTAACACAAGGAGAAATGATGGTTGATAAATTAATTTCTTTAAAAAAAGAAGAGAAAGCCGGCAGGGAATCCATAGCTTTAAAAATAGGCGTAATGTGTAATGATGGTTTGATAGAAAACCCTGGGGAAAAGGCGGAAAAGATGAAAGTAGTTGGCAATCCAACAGATAAAGCCTTTTTGTTAATCGGCGCTTCTTTGGGTGTGTATCGTCGGGAGGTAGAAGAAAAAGAACCTCGTCTTGATGAAATCGCATTTTCTTCAGATATTAAAATGATGGCAACTTTACATAAGAAAAAGCAAGCAGAAGAAATTATCTATGTAAAAGGTGCGCCAGAAAAGATTTTAGAGTTATCTGATTATTTTGATGAAAATGGTGAGGTTAGCAAACTTAGTATTAAAGACAAGGAAAAATTAGTAGATAAAATAAATAAATTAACAGGCGCTGGTTCAAGAGTAATCGCTTTGGCATATAAAAATAGAAATAAAAATAAAAGCGGAGATCTAAAAATAAAAGAAATTTCTGGTCTTACTATGGTGGGATTATTTTCTTTACGTGATCAAATTAGGCCAGATGTGAAAAATGCAATCTCTTCTTGTCGTAAAGCGGGGATAAGAGTAGTGATAATAACCGGTGATCACGCTAAAACAGCAATTGCTATTGCTAGAGAAATTGGTTTTGAAATAAATGATAAGAATGTAATTAATGGTGATAAGCTTGATAAAATGAGCGACGAAGAATTAAAAAGAAGAGTAAAAGATATTCGTCTCTATGCTCGAGTTAGTCCGCATCATAAATTAAAAATAGTTAATGCGTTACAAGAAAACAATAAAGTAGTAGCAATGACAGGAGATGGTATTAATGATTCTCCAGCTTTAAAGAAAGCCGATATTGGTGTAGCAGTAGGGAGTGGCACTGATGTTGCTAAAGAAGTAGCTGATTTAGTTTTGCTTGATAATAGTTTTTTAATAATTGTAGAAGCAGTTAGACAGGGTCGGACAACTTTTAACAATATTCAGAAGGTTATTCTTTATCTTTTCACCGACTGCTTTCAGGAAATGATAATTGTTGGCTCAGCTGTCTTAATGGGGTGGCCTTTGCCAATATTACCGGTACAAATTTTATGGATAAAATTAATAGAAGATCCTCTTCCTGCTACTAGTTTAGCCCTTGAAGGTGCGACAGAAGATGTAATGAAAGATAAGCCAAGATTAAAAGATCAATCTTTTTTATCCGTTAATTTACAAAAAGTAATTGCCTTTTATGCTATTGTTATGGATGCTTTAGCTCTCGGGATATTTTATTTTTATTGGAAGATAGTTGGTGATATTGATTTAGCCCGTTCAATTATGTTTGCTACTATTGGATTAAGTACTATGTTTTATATTTATGCAGTTCGGGGTTTAAAAAAATCAATTTTTAAAATGAATCCTTTTTCCAATAAGTTCTTAATTTATGCTACTAGTTTGGGTATGCTTTTTTTAATTGCCTCAATTTATATCCCGCTTTTTAATAGATTATTAAAAACCCAACCTTTGCCTTTATTTGACTGGGTTTTTCCTTTAATATACGGAGTAATTTGTATATTAGTTTTTGAGCTTGGTAAAAAAATAATGCACTGGAAAGAATATAACAAATAGATAAGAACATTTTTTAAATAAACTTTTTACAGATGTTAAAAAGCAAGGATTTGAATCCTTGCCTTTTAAATTAATTCTTATAATTGATATATTTTAATTTTTACAAATCTTGATTTTTGCTTGATTTTATGAGAAGATAATTTAACTCTTATATTAATTAATATGTTGGATAATACGCCTTTAGCCGCTAAGCTTCGTCCTAAGAGTTTGTTGGAGTTTGTCGGTCAGAAAAAAATAATCGCTCCCAATACTTGGCTTTATCAAGCGATAAAGGAAGATAAGATGCCGTCTTTGATTTTTTGGGGGCCACCCGGTAGCGGCAAAACTACTTTAGCTTTTATTATCGCTAAAGAAACCAAAACTGACTTTATAGAATTAAGTGCCACTTCAAGCGGTATAAAAGATTTAAAACAGGTAGTAGAAAGAGCTAAAGAAAATCGTAGGTTAAGTCAGAAAACTTGTTTATTCGTTGACGAGATACACCGCTGGAACAAAAGTCAGCAAGATGCACTTCTATCGCATGTGGAAAATGGCACTTTAATTCTTATCGGCGCAACAACGGAAAATCCCAGTTTTGCAGTAAATGGGGCTTTACTTTCTCGAGTTAAAGTGGTGGTTTTGGAAACTCTATCTTCAAAGGATTTAAATGAAATTATTGTTAAAGCAATTAAAAGTTTAAAACTTTCTCTTTCTTTAGATATTGTTAAATTGATAGCTAATTTAGCTAATGGGGATGCTCGTCGTGCTTTAAATATTCTGGAAAGCGCTTATTCTTATGGTAAAAGAATATCGCCAACTTTAATTAAAGAGATTGCTAATAAGCCGAATTTACTTTATGACAAAACTGGAGAAGAACATTATAATTTAATTTCTGCTTTGCATAAATCAATGCGAGGCAACGATCCTGACGCTGCTGTTTATTATTTAGCTAGGATGCTAGAAGCGGGCGAAGATCCACTTTATATCGCTCGTCGCCTTATTCGTTTTGCTTCCGAAGATATCGGCTTGGCTAATAATAGTGCTTTATTGCTTGTTAATTCTGTTTATGAAGCTTGTCGCAATATCGGTATGCCAGAAGCAACTGTGAATTTAGCCCAGGGCGTTATTTATTTAGCTAAATCTAAAAAGAGTATCGCAGTTTATCAAGCTTATAACCAAGCTAAACAGGAAGTTGAAACAAGTGGAAATTTGCCCGTGCCTTTGCATCTCAGGAACGCTCCTACTAAATTAATGGATGATTTAGGGTATGGCAAAGATTATAAATATACACCTCTTGAAGACGACGCTGATCAAAATTACTTACCTGATAAAATAAAGAATAAGAAATTTTTTAAATAAGTTTAAGTTATTTTTCTCAAACTCAGCTTGTAGCCTCTACCTGGGAAAGTATGGATTAAATTAGGCTCTTTATTAATATTTATTTTTTTACGCAAACTAGCGATATGAGTTTCAATTGAATTAGAAAAAGGGCTGCTGTTATAATTCCAGACATATTCTAATATTTCACCTTTTGATACTATTTCCCCTTTTCTTTTTAATAAAAAAAGCAGAAGATTATATTCCCTTTTGGTTAGGTAGATCTCTTGCCCCTTTCTTTTAAAGCAATTGTTGCTGCTATTGAAAACCAGACTCCCTAATTTTAAGCGCTCTGTTCTTATTTCCGGTGGTCGGCGTAACAAAGCTTTGATGCGAATAATCAATTCTTCTAGTAGGAAGGGTTTGCTTAAATAATCGTCCGCCCCTAAAGAGAAGGCTTCTTTTTTATTTTTTATTTCTGAATGAACGGTTAATATGATTATTGGCAGGTTTATTTTATTTTTTCTTATCTCTTTAAGCACTTCTTGACCACTTATTTTTGGTAGGGATAAATCTAAGATTATTAAAGAATATCCGCCGGTTTTAGCCATCAAAATGCCTTGTTTTCCGTCGCCAGCTGATTCTACCAAAAAAGATTCAGCTGATAGGGATTTTTTGACCAGAGAAACGATTTGTTGGTCGTCTTCAATGATGAGAATTTTCATACTTTTATTTTTTATTATTTTTATTTTTATTATAGAATATACTACCTTAACCGTCTTTAACTTTTTTATTATATAATCATAAAATTTATAGATAGAAATATTTAAAATAACAAACTAAATAGTGTACTGTTTGCCAAAAATATTTTATTATAAATTTTTTAATTTTTTTGTTTGTGATAATCAATGTTGCAGAAAAAAGCATAAAATAGTAAAATTAAAGTATAAGAAGTTCTGAATAGAAATTTTGTTTAAAAAGAATAAAAAAAGATGTTATCTAAACAAGAGCCGAAAGGCACTAAAGATTGGTTTCCGGAGGAAATGAGCATTAGAAGATATATTTTTAATACTTGGCGCCAAGTTTGTTTACGCTATGGCTTTGAAGAATATTTAACCCCTCTAGTGGAGAGCGCTAGTATCTATCGCGCCAAATCAGGTGAAGATATTGGCGGCAAAGAGCTTTTGAGCTTTAAAGATTTAGGAGGTAGAGATTTATCTATTAGACCTGAAATGACACCCTCTGTTACTAGAATGGTTTCCAAAATTTATTCTTCCAGCCCCAAGCCAATTAAGTATTTTTCCATCGCCAATTTTATGCGCAATGAAAAACCGCAACGGGGACGGAATAGAGAATTTTGGCAGCTTAATTGTGATATTTTTGGGAGTTCTTCTTTAGAAGCTGACATCGAATCCATGCAATTAGCCTTGGATATTATATTAGAGTTTAATCCGCCCTCTGATTCTTTTGTTCTGGGGATAAACAGCCGCGAGTTGATTGATAGTATTTTAACTCTTTCTGGAGCGGCTAAACTATCAGTTGATAAAAAGATTTCAGTAATAAGGATCCTGGATAAATGGAATAAATTACCCTTTGAAATAATAAAAGAAAAATTACAGAAAGCCGGCCTTAAACCAGAGGCGATTATCATCATGGAGCAGTTTATGAAAAGCAAAGATCTTGAAGAACTAGCCGACTATTTACCGGAAATTAAAAAAAGTTCAGGATTCAAAGATGTGGCCTTTATTTTATCCCGTTTGTCTGATTTAGGTTATAGTGATTTTATAGTTTTCAATCCAGCTGTTATTCGCGGATTTGATTATTATAATGGTTTGGTATTTGAAGTATTTGATAGACATCCTGATAATAATCGAGCTATGTTCGGCGGTGGCCGTTATAATGGCTTAGCCGATATTTTCGGGGAAAAAAATTTCCCGGCGGTCGGCTTTGCTCCCGGAGATGAAACCTGCCGATTATTTTTAGAGAATTGGGATCTTCTTAATGCAGATTTGTCCAATCAAAGAAATGTTTATTATTTACCTTTGTTAGATAAATCACTAACTGTAAAGACGATGATTTTAGCTAAAATGTTGCGCAGCCGCGGATTCAATGTTTTATTGGGATTAGAAATTCAGAAGATTAGTAAAGCCTTGGAGTTTGCTGATAAGAAAAAAATTGGGCGAGTAGTAATTTTTGGTTTATTAGAAGAAAAGAAGAGGGTTTTCAAAATAAAAGATATGTTAAGCGGAAAAGAAAAAAAAGAAAAGTTTTAAATTAAATTATTTTTAAATTTATCCAAGAAATCAAACATGAGCTAAAGTCAGAGTTTATTTCTAGGGAGAAACGTTATTTTAAATGGACTTTAGGTAAAATTATCGCCTCGTCTTTTTCTGGATTTATCGCTGGAATTATTATTACCAGCTTGCTCCTCTATGCTTTATTTGACATGACTTGGAAGGGCTTTTCAAATTTAGGCCTTTAAAAAATTAATCAGGAGATATTAATAAAATTTATATAGCTTGGATATTTTTTAGTTGACAATTAATTTTTTATAGCTTAAAATTAAATTAAGTTTTGAAATACGGCCGAATTTTATGGCCGTGTTTTTTATGACTAATTAAACCACTTTTTAATTTATAGATTTATGGATATAAGAAATATTGCTATCATTGCCCATGTTGATCATGGAAAAACTACTTTGACTAATGCTCTTTTGTGCCAAGCCGGGTTAATAAAAAAAGAAGTTAGTATGGATAGTGATTCTTTGGAGCAGGAAAGAGGCATAACCATTTATGCCAAAAATGCCAGCTTATTTTATAAAAACAGTAAGATAAACATAATTGATACTCCTGGGCATGTTGATTTCAGTTCGGAGGTAGAGAGAATCTTGCGTTCAATTGATTCAGTTTTACTTCTAGTTGATGCTCAGGAAGGACCAATGCCTCAGACAAAATTTGTTTTAAAAAAGTCTTTAGAGTTAGGATTTGAACCCATAGTAGTGATAAACAAAATAGATAAACCGGCTGCCATGCCCGAAGCAGTCGTGGAGATGGTTTATGAATTATTTTTGGATTTGGGTGCCAGCGACAAACAGCTTGATTTTCCAATCCTTTACACTATTAGCAAGGAAGGACGGGCTGGTTTTAAGCCTGAAGAATTATCTCTTGATTTAAAGCCTTTGCTAGAAACGGTTATAAAAAAAGTTCCTTTAGCTTCCCGGCGGCAAAAAGATACTTTTTTATTGGCCCAGCCCTTTAATTTAGCTTATGATAATTTTTTGGGCCGTTTGGCTGTCTGCCGAATTTATCAAGGAAAAATAAAAACCGGGCAAACAGTTATTATTAAAGACAAAGATAATATCAGCCGAACTAGAAAAATAAGTAAGCTATTTACCTGGCACGGTTTGATCCGTCAAGAAGTCTTTGAAACATTGGCCGGAGATATAGTTCTTATTGCCGGCTTGTCGGATATTTATATTGGTGAGACAATTTGTTCTGACATTAATCAAGATACTTTACCGGCTATTAATATAGATGAGCCTACTATTTGTCTTAATTTTTTAGTTAACAATTCTCCTTTTGCCGGTCGAGAAGGAAAATTTGTCACTAGTCGGCAAATAAAAGAAAGATTGGAAAAAGAATTAGAGATTAATGTTGGACTGAAGGTCGATTTTTCCAATGATAATTTTTTTAAAGTTTATGGTCGGGGTGAACTTCATATTTCTATTTTGTTGGAAAATATGCGACGCGAGGGTTTTGAACTACAAGTTTCCAAACCCCAAGCTATTATAAAAGAGGAAAAGGGGATAAAAATTGAACCCTATGAAGAGCTTACCTTAGATATTCCAGAACAATATTCAGGAATAGTTATTGAGAAAATTTCCCAGCGACGAGGAGAAATGCAGAATTTAAAAACTGAAAACAGCCATACTAAATTAATTTTTCTTATTCCTACTAGGGGGCTATTAGGATATCGTGAAGAATTTGTAATTGATACTAGAGGAGAAGGAATTCTATATTCACATTTTATTGGTTTCAAGCCGATAGCGGGGAAAATAGAGATCAACTCTTTAGGGGCGATGGTTTCTATGGCAAATGGTAAAGCTTTAGCTTATTCTCTATGGAATTTACAGGAAAGGGGAGTTTTATATATAAAACCTAATATTGATATTTATGAAGGAATGATAATTGGCAATGTTTTTAAAGGTAATGATTTAGCAGTTAATCCGATAAAAGGGAAGAGGCTTAGTAATGTGCGTGCTTCCGGATCTGATGAAGCAATAATTTTAACTCCGCCTCAAGAACTAAGTTTGGAAAGAGGTTTTAGTATTATAAATGATGATGAGTATTTGGAAATCACTCCTAAGAATATAAGGTTAAGAAAAAAGTATTTAACCGAGATAGAAAGAAATAGGTCTAAAAAAATCCCTATTTAAAATTTTTTAAAGGGGCAAAGGATAAACGGTGAAGAGGGGAAGGGCCATATTTTTTCAAATTTAAAAAATGTTCTTTAGTGCCATAACCTTTATGTTTAGCAAAAGCATACTGCGGATAATCTTTATCAAAGTTTTTCATAATCCAATCGCGGCTTACTTTGGCAATAATAGAAGCAGCCGCTATTGACCAGACATTAGTATCCCCTTGTATAATAGCTGTTTGTGGAATATTTATTTTTGGTATTTTAAAACGACCGTCAATTATAATATAATCGGGCTTTAGAGGGATTTTTTTAAGTGCTCTTCTCATCGCCAAGAAACTAGCTTGCAAAATATTTATTTTATCGATTATATTATTATCAACTACCCCTATTTCTACTGCTAAAGCTTTTTCTTTGATACTTTTAAACAAGCGTTCTCTTTTTTTAACGCTTAATTTTTTGGAATCAGCTACCAAGCGTAAATCATTGTTTTCTAGTTTAAAATCAGGGCCGATAATAACACAGGCTGCTACGACCGGACCGGCTAAAGGGCCCCGACCAGCTTCGTCAAAACCAGCTACCAGTTTATATCCTAGCTGAAATATTTTATTTTCCGTATTTAGATCCAACATAAATTTATTATATCTTATTTGTCTTTTTTTAACTAATTTATACCATAATTTATTCAATATTATTATGTTCAAGTCCACGAACATAATTGACAGTTAATTTTATTTATATTATAATATTACTACACTAAAAATGTGTTTTGTTCATTCATTGGTTTAGAGGAGATTAGGTAGTGATACAGAGCTATCTAGAGCCCCAAAGGGGTCTAAAGGGTTGGAAGAATTTTCAACCCTTTTATTTATATAATAAAAGCCAAGATAATATTAAACTAAAAGTAGAGACGGCATCTTGATTTTTTGGTTAATTATGCTAGATTAAAGATAATAGAACCAAAACAATTTAATATAATGAAAAAATTTGAGGAATATCCTTATATTTTTCAAAGTGGAAAATATAAAGGAAGGACCCTAGAATGGGTCTTTGTTAATGATCCTCTACATGTTAGCCGTATCTATCGTAATATTTTTTATTACCGCCGTGATCCACTTAAAAAAGTGGAGAATAAACTGCAACTGGCAATCGAAAATTTGCAGAGAAAAATAAGAATGATGGAAGTAGTGAAGACTTGCCCTTTTTGTAAGCAAGATAAAACTTATTTTTTCTTATTACCTGATAGAGGATTGATTGATGCTAATCTTGTTTGCTGTCGCCGAGAATCCTGCCAGCAGGAGTTAAAATTGACTCGCCCTGGAGAGCTTTACGCCATTAGTGATTTTTTGATAATTATTGCCTATATGGATAGAAAAGAGGCAAAAAGTGTCATTAAAATTTTCAAAAAAACCCATTCTGCCTTTTTATTGGCGGATCTTATCTAAAGTTTACTGGCCTGTTTAAAAAAACAGGCCTTTATTTATAATTACTTTTTTCTGATTAATATGATAAAATATTATTAGCTATTTTATTTAATTTATATAAAATAGTAAAAAATATGAAAAAGAATTATTTTTTATTAGCAGTATCAGTTATTATTATTTTATCGGCGGTTATTTTGCGATTTCAGCAGATTATCAATAATAAAAGCCAAGAAAGTAATGATAATAAACCAGAAATGGAAATTTTACTTGACGAGCAGAATGAAAAAGACATTTTTGAGGATGATGTTGCGATAGTAGGAAACGATAGAGATGAACATGGTTGTATTGGTTCAGCTGGTTACACTTGGTGCGAATCAAAACAAAAGTGCCTGCGTATTTGGGAAGAGGATTGCCCCGTAGAAATAAGCGATAAATATGAAAATAGGTTTAAACCGCCAATAGAAGTAGTGGTTACTTCGCCTTTACCAGGAGAAAAAGTGTCATCTCCTTTAGAAATAAAAGGTACAGCCAGAGGTTATTGGTTTTTTGAGGCAGTTTTACCTCTAAAACTTTTGACAGCAGCGGGCGATATAGTTGTTGATTATTATGCTCAAGCTGAAACTGATTGGATGACTGAAGATTTTGTAGCTTTTAGTACGATTTTGGATTTTAATACTGAAGCGGAAAATGGTTATTTAGTCATTATGAAAAGCAACCCTTCTGGTTTATTGGAAAACAGTGCGCAAATAAGTATTCCGATAAAATTTAAGTAATAAGAGACTTATGGAAAAAATTTATCTATATAACACTTTAACTAGGAAGAAAGAAGTTTTTTCTCCGCTAAAAAAAGATTTAGTTGGTATTTATACCTGTGGTCCAACTGTTTATAATTATGCTCATATTGGTAACTTTCGCGCTTATTTGTTTGAGGATTTTTTGAAGAGAATTTTCATCTATAACGGTTATAAAGTAAAGCATGTTATGAATATAACCGATGTTGGTCATTTGTTGGGTGACATGAATATGGGTGAAGATAAAATGGAAAGAAGTGCTCAGCGCGAAGGGAAAAGTGCTTGGCAAATAGCTGATTTTTATACTCAAGCTTTTAAGAAAGATTTAGGCAGATTGAACATAATTTATCCTGATATTTGGTGTAAAGCCACTGATAATATTGCCGAGCAGATTGAACTAATAAAGATTCTAGAGAAAAAGGGCTATACCTATAAAACTAAAGATGGTTTGTATTTTGATACCGCAAAAGTTAAAAATTATAATAAATTAAGCCATTTGCCTTTAGAAAGTCTAAGAGAAGGAGCTAGGGTGGAAAAGAATCCTGATAAAAAGAGTCCAACTGATTTTGCTTTGTGGAAGTTTTCTCCGACAGATCGTAAACGCCAAATGGAGTGGAATTCTCCTTGGGGCAAGGGATTCCCTGGCTGGCATATAGAGTGCTCGGCTATGAGTTTGAAATATTTGCAAGGTAACTTAGATATACATTGTGGTGGCGTTGATCATATAAATATTCATCATACTAACGAAATTGCCCAATCAGAAGCTGCTACCGATAAGAATTTTTTTAATTATTGGCTTCATAGTGCTTTTTTAAATATTTCCGGTGGCAAAAAAATGGCTAAAAGTGGCGATAATTTTTTGACTTTGGAAAATGCTTTGCTAAAGAAAGATATAGATCCTTTAGCTTACCGTTTAGCTGTTTGTCAAGTCCATTATCGTAAGCCAATGGAATACAGTGAGGAGGGTTTGCGTCAAGCAGAAAAATCATTGTTAAGTTTTAGGTCACAAATAGTATCTTTAGGAGAAGAGAAGGGTGATTCTAATCCCAATTTTCAAGAGCAGTTTATAAAAGCGATAAACAATGATTTAAATATTCCCCAAGCTTTAGCAGTTTTAGCCAAGATGATGAAATCAAACCTTGTAAATAAGGACAAGCTGGCAACAGCTTTAGATTTTGATAAAGTTTTAGGACTTGATTTAAATAAAAAAACTTTTATTTTAGAGGCAATAAAACCTTGGGGTAAAAATATTAAAGAAATTTCTTTTAATGTGCCCGATAAGATTTTAAAGCTGCTTTTAAAAAGAGAGGTAGCTCGTTTGGCAGAAAATTGGCAAGAGTCTGATCGTTTACGCGTTGAAATAAAAAAGTTGGGTTTTATTCTTGAAGATATTCCCCAAGGGCAGAGATTAATTGCCGAGCATCATGATAAAAAATAATTTTTGGAATGAATTGAAAAAAAATTGCCGACCGATTTTAGCTTTAGCTCCAATGGCGGGTTTTACTGATCCAGCTTTTCGCCAATTGTGCCGGCAACAGGGAGCTGATGTTCTATACAGTGAAATGGTTTCCGCCACCGCTTTATATTATATTGATAAGGACAAGAGTCGGCAGGGTGAAAATAGTGTTGAAACAACGAGAGATTTATTACAATTTGATCCAAAGAAAGAGAAGTATTACGTTGTCCAAATTTTTGGTTCCTTACCCGAACATTTTGCTGTTGCTGCTAAAATGATAAATGAAAAAATAAGGCCACATGGTTTAGATATAAATTTCGGTTGTCCGGTAAATAAAATTATCAAGCAGGGAGCAGGAGCAAACTTAATGAAAGATTTGAAACGATCAAGGAAAGTTATTCAGGCGGTTCTGGATAATACTGATTTGCCGGTATCTATAAAAATAAGATCGTCTTCAGGTGAAATAGGGGCTTTGGAATTTTTAAGCAATATTTCTGATTTGCCCCTCTCAGCTTTAATGATTCACGGACGGAGTTTAAATCAGGGCTTTACCGGCAAGGTTGATCATGGGCTAGCGAAGAAAGCGAGAGATTATTTTAAAGGTGTTATTTTAACCAATGGTGGTATAAATAATCTTGATAGCGCCAGGTTGGCCTGGCAAGAAAGTTTGGCTGACGGTTTGGGCTTGGCGCGTGGAGTTTTAGGTCGGCCTTGGCTTTTTTCAGAGATTAAAGATGATAAAAATAAAGAATTATCCGGTTCAGAAATATTAGCCTTGATGTTAAAGCATGCTAAGCTTTTTGTAGAAAAAAAAAGTGAAGCCGCCCTAATTGAGTTAAGGAAGCATTTAGTTTGGTATGTACAAGGATTTTCTAGAGCTAAGTACTGGCGGGAAAAATTGGTGAAGATAGAGTCTGTAAACGATATAGAAAAAATTATAAATGAATACCAAAAAGGATTATGACATTATATATAAATACAATTATTGACAATAAAATTAAGATTGTCTTGATTTTAAAAAATAAAAAAGAAATAGTGAAAATCAGCCAAGTAAAGTGCAACCAGGCAGAAAAACTTTTAGTTTTGATAAACAATCTATTATTGGAGAACAAAATTTCTTTACGACATATAAAAAAGATAATAGTTGCTGATAAAGGAGGAAGTTTTACTTCTTTAAGAGTCGGAATATTAAGTGCTAACGCCTTAGCTTATGCTTTGAAGGTTCCAGTAATAAGTGAAAGTGGCCGGAACGCGTTTTTATTTAAAAATTTTCAGATTGTTAAGCCAATATATAGCCAGTTACCCAATATCGGGCAGAGTAAAAAGAAGATTTTAGACTGAATTTTTATTTATTTAATAGGTAGTTATTGAAAAAATATTTATTTTAGTCTTGTGTATTAACTGTTGAAAACTAAAGGTTATTTTTTTAAAAAATAATTAAATTTAAACAGGCCACTTGTTGATAAGTGGTCTTTTTAATAATTTTTCCTTTATATTAGATAAAATAAAAGTGTTGACCCTTGGGGGCAAGTGGTGTATAATTAAACTTGAAAGGTGAATTGTGGGGAATAGTGGACGATGGAATAAAAATTTATTTGCTAAATCTATGTTTATCGGCGAATACAATCATAGTTTAGATAATAAAGGGCGCTTGGCTATACCAGCTAAGTTCCGTGTCATTTTAAAGAAAGGGGCGGTTGTAACCAAAGGTTTGGATAACTGTCTTTTTTTATATTCTAAAGAACAATTTAAAGAGATGGCAAAAAAATTTGCTGCTTTGCCACTTAGTCAGGCTAAGGCCAGGGCTTTTGCGCGTCATATGTTGGCTGGAGCTATGGATGTCGAATTTGATAATCAGGGACGGATAACTTTACCGGAATATTTGCGTTCTTTTTCCGGATTGAAAAAAAAAGTAGTAGTAGCCGGCTTATATAATCATTTGGAGATTTGGGATCAAATATCTTGGAGGAAATATAAGGCTGATTCTGAAAAGAACAGCAATTCAATCGCCGAAGCTTTGGGAGACTTGGGTATTTAGTATATGGCAGGTGATCATATTCCGGTAATGCTACCGGAGGTAATAAAATACTTAACTGTAAAGCCGGGAGGAAAATATATTGATTGTACATTAGGAGGTGCTGGCTATACTTTAGAAATAGCAAAAAAAGCGGGAAATAAGGGAAGAGTGCTGGCTATGGATATGGATGAAACGGCAATAAAGAACGCGACTAAGAAAATCGTTAAAGCCGGACTGAGTAATATAACATTAGTTCAAGAAAATTTTAAAAATATAAAAAAGGTTGCCAGAGAATATATCGGGGATCAAGAATTATTTGACGGTATAGTATTTGATTTAGGGTTGTCATCTTTTCAATTGAAAGATACTGGACGAGGGTTTTCTTTCCAACATGGAGGCCCTCTTGATATGGCTTTTGGTCAACAAGCGGAAAGATCAACCATTTCTATTGTTAACAATTATAAAATTGAGGAATTAGCTGTGATATTCAGGGAATTCGGAGAAGAAAAGCATGCCTACAGAATCGCCAAGGCGATTGTTTCTTTTCGGAAGCAAAAAAAAATAGATAATGCTAAAGAATTAGCAGATATCATTAAGAGCCAATATCCCCCCCGTTTTTATTATAAGATTCATCCGGCTACCAAAGTATTTCAAGCTTTAAGGATAGAAACTAATCAGGAATTTGAAAATTTAAAGATAGCTTTACCTGATGCCAAAGATCTACTTCGCTATAAAGGACGTTTAGTAGTAGTATCTTTCCATAGTGGCGAGGATCGGATAGTAAAAAGATTTTTTAAAGGAGAAGAAGATTTAATACCCATTATTAAAAAGCCACTTATTCCCGGGCAGAAAGAACAAGAATTAAATCCTAGATCAAGGAGTGCCAAACTACGAGCGGCGATAAAGATAAAGATTTGAAGGCCCCTAAATGTTAGATAATTTTTAAATTAATATAAAAACATTTCGCTTATGATTAAAATGTCCAGTTATTATTGTGGACGCGCTGCTAAAGAAAATTCTCGGTACGCCCTCAATATAAAAATTTTAAACCTTGGATTATTTTTAACGATTACTGTTTTTACCTTCTTTTATCTTATTAGCATCAGTGATTTGACGGCCAAGAGTTTTATTTTACAAGAATTAAGAGCAGAGGCTGACAGCCTAGGAGAGAGACAGGAATTTTATGAACAACAAGTAAATTCTTTGCAGTCTTTTTATATCTTAAGCGAAAGAGCTAAAACTCTGAATATGGTTGCAATTGAAGATATTGAGTATATCAAAGCTAGCAGTCAATTCGTTGCTAAAAAATAAAAACCTTTTCTTATTTATTTTATGTGGCGAGAACCTCAGATTAAAAAAAGATCTAAAGAAGGAAAGGTGAACAATAATCGCTGGCGTCTTGTTGTGGCGATTATTTTTTTATTAATCGGATCTTTAGTTTATAAATTATATAATATCCAGATAAGTCAATGCGATTTCTATACAGCTATAGCTTCTTCCCAGCATCAATTTTATAACCAGTTGATCCCAGAAAGGGGCAAGATTTATTTCAGCGAAGAAGTTGATGGGGAAGAAAAATTATATCCTTTAGCTACTAATAAGGAATTTGCTGAAGTTTTTGTTGTGCCCAAAGATATTATTAATCCGGAAGTAATGGCAGAAAAAATGTTTATTTTTTTTGATAAGCCGAAATTAGAAAAAGAGTTTAAAGAAGAAACAGCGACAGATACAGATTTTGTCATCGCCACTTCTACTAAAGAGGAAATAATTTCCAGTTATTTAAAAAAGTTGGACAAACCAGGGGATCCTTATGAACCCTTAATTCAAAAGATGCCACTTGATGATTTAATCAGATTTTACTCTTTTTTATCCAGTTCTGATTATAATTCAACATCCTCCGCTCCTTTAGCTAATCCCGAAGAACTTAATATAAAATTCGGTAAGATAATTTATAGAGATGACCCAGATACAGAGTTTATAGTAGATGGTTTAGGATTTAATTTGCAGAATTATCGTTTTTATCCCGAGCAGGAAATAGCCGCCCATTTAGTTGGTTTTAGCAGCCAAATTGACGGTGAAATCCAGGGCCAATATGGTTTAGAAGGATTTTTCAATACTGAACTTTTCGGACAATATGGATTTTTGAAGTCAGATAAAGCTAATAAATCAAATTTAATGATTATAAACGACAGGGAATATGTTCAGCCCCAGCCAGGAAATGACTTGATTTTAACAGTAGATAGAAATATTGAATTTATTGTTTGCGATAAGCTTAAACAAGTAGCGGATTACTATAAAGCTGAAGGCGGGTCAATTATAGTTATGAATCCGAAAACCGGAGCGATTATTGCCATGTGTTCTTTTCCTGATTTTAATCCTAATAATTATAAAGATGTAGAAAATATGTCTTTTTATAACAATCCGGCGATTTTTTATCAATATGAGCCGGGCTCAGTCTTTAAAACTGTTACCATGGCAATAGCGATTGATCAGGAAAAAATTTCCCCGGCTACGACTTATGAAGATAAGGGGCAGATTATGATAAGCGGTTGGCCTAAACCAATAAGGAATTCTGACTTTTTTAGTCATGGACCCCATGGTGTGGTTGATATGAGCGCAGTTCTTGATAATTCTTTAAACACTGGTGCTATTTTTGCCATGAATCAAGTCGGACCTAAAATTTTTGCTGAATATGTTAAAAATTTTGGTTTTGGGGAAAGAACCGGCATTGAACTTGGCGCTGAGAGTCCAGGGAATATAAATAATTTGTTAAGTAATAAAGTTAAGGAAATAGATGCTGCCACTGCTTCTTTCGGCCAGGGAATAGCAGTTACACCCTTACAGATGTTGATGCCGTACCAGGCAATTGCTAATAAAGGTCTTTTAATGAAACCTTATGTGGTAAAAAGTATTGTTTATTCTGACGGTAGGCGAGAAGATATTTCTCCTAAGGCCATAAATCAGATAATATCTGAAAAAACAGCGGCTACAGTTTCTGCTATGCTGGTTAATGTTGTAGAAAAGGGACATTCACAAAAAGCGGCTATATCTGGATATTATATTGGAGGTAAAACCGGAACTGCTCAAATAGCAACTGCCGGTGGTTATAGCCAAAGCGAATACTCTCATACTTTTATTGGAATTGCTCCGATTGAAAATCCAGTTTTTGTAATGCTGGTTAAAATTGACAAGCCAAAAGGCGTACAGTATGCTGAAGGTTCAGTAGTTCCTTTATGGCGGGATATAGCGGAATTTATTTTAAATTATTATGCCGTTCCAAAGGATAGGTAGGTTTTAACAGTTTAAAAAATATGCGCAAATTATTGCGATTAAAATTGAAAATTTTAGCCAGATTGATTTTGAAAAAATATAAACCCAAGGTAATAGGCATTACTGGCTCAATTGGAAAAACTAGTTCTAAGGAGGCGATCTCCCATATTTTAAGGAGAAAATTTAGCACAAGGACCAGCTTCAAGAATTATAATAATGAAATTGGTTTACCTCTTACCATTATTGGTTGTCAGTCACCTGGACGATTTTATTTAGGCTGGTTGAAAGTATTTTTTATTGCTTTGAAACTTCTTGTTTTTAAAGATAAAAATTACCCACAAATATTAATTTTAGAAATGGGTGTTGATAGGCCTAAAGATATGAATTATCTAATTTCAATTGTTCGTCCTGACATAGGCGTCGTAACTGCAATTAGCTATTCCCATCTAGAATACTTCGGCAGTCTAGGTAATATTAAAAAGGAAAAACAACGCTTAGTGGAAAGCTTGCCCGGGTCCGGCTTAGCAGTATTAAATTATGATAATACTCCTATTAAGGATATGTCATCTTTTAGTAGAGCTAAAATAATAAGCTATGGAATAAAGGAAACAACAGCTGTCTTGAAAGCCCAGAATATTATTTATAATTTTACCCGAGAAAGATATGAGTTAACTGGAATTAATTTTAAGCTTAACTATCAAGGAGCAGTAGTACCAGTATTTATGAAAAATACGATGTCAGAGCCAGCTATTTATGCTGCTTTGACAGCGGCTGCTGTTGCTATTGAATTGAATATAAATTTAGTGGAAATAGCCGCTTCTTTAAGCGATTTTTCTTTGCCTCCGGGCAGAATGAATATATTACCGGGGATAAAGCATTCTTTTATTATTGATGATACCTATAATTCTTCACCAGAGGCCGCGATTTCAGCCGTTGATATTTTAGGAAAAATTAATATAGACAAAGATGCTTGCAAATATGTTGTCATGGGTGATATGTTGGAAATTGGCGCTTATACAGTTGAAGGCCATCGTTCAGTAGGAAGAAAAATCCATGAAGCTGGAATAGATTTTCTGATAGCGGTAGGAGAAAGAGCCAGGGATTTTATTAGAGGCGCTAAAGAAAAAGGCATGGAAGATAAAAATATTTTTTATTTTGATTATCCGGAAGCTGCCGGTCGTTTTTTGCAGCATCGTTTGAAAGAAGGTGATGTTTTGTTAATAAAGGGATCACAGGGAGCTAGGATGGAAAAAATTGTTAAAGAGTTGATGGCTGAGCCGGAGAAGGCTAAAGAATTATTAGTGCGCCAAGAAGAAATTTGGTTAAAGAATTAACTAATTAATTTTTAATCCAAATATTATGAAAATAGTATTATTGGGCGGACAAGGTAATCTAGGATCGCAATTAAAGATTGCTTTAAATTCTGATCATGAACTCCATTCTTTTGATAAGCAAGATTTTGATGTTCTTGATAAGGAGGTTCTATTAAAGGTGTTGCTGGATATCAAGCCTGATTTAGTAATAAATACGGTAGCTTATAACCAAGTTGATAATTGTGAAGATGAAAAAAAATATTTCCAAGCCTTAGCTCTTAATCGTGATTTACCCGCCCATTTAGCTAGTTTGGCCTTGAAAATAGATTTTATTTTAGTACATTATTCTACAGATTATGTTTTCAATGGTTTTAGCGGTAAACCTGATTTTTCTGAAGAGGATACACCTAATCCGATAAATAAATACGGGGAAAGTAAATTTTTAGGAGAATTAGAAATAAAGCGCCTAGAGGGCAAAGGTTTAAAATATTATTTAATAAGAACATCGAAATTATTCGGGCCTAAAAGCGAGAGCTCCTTGGCTAAGCCCGGTTTTTTTGATATTATATTTAAACTAGCTGAAAATAAATCTGAGATTTTAGCCGTGAATGAAGAGTTGAGCTGTTTTACTTATACCCCTGATTTAGCAGCTTCCAGTGCTCGTTTATTTGTAGCTCGCCCTGCTTATGGCATTTATCATTTAGTTAACGAAAATCCAGCTACTTGGTATGAAGGAGCACGTGAGTTTTTTCGTTTGGCTAAAAAAGAAATTTTTATTAGACCAATAAGAAGCGAGGATTTAGCTCGTCCGGCACGGCGTCCTAAATTTTCAGTTTTAAAAAACAATAAAAGAAAGAAAATGCGTCCTTATCAAGACGCTTTAAAAGATTATTTAAAAAAAATTTTATGAGAGGTATAATACTTTCCGGCGGTAGCGGTACTAGATTGAGACCGCTTACTAAAATAACTAGCAAGCAGCTTTTACCGGTTTATCATCGCCCAATGATTTATTATCCTTTAAATACTTTAATAAAGGCCGGTATCAAAGAAATCCTTATTATAGTGGCGCCAGAGAGAGCAGGTGATTATTTAAATTTATTAGGTTCCGGCAAAGAATTTGGCGTTAAATTCACTTATGAAATCCAAGATAAGCCAGAAGGCTTAGCCCAGGCCTTTATTATTGGTGAGAATTTTATTGACGAAGAAGATGTAGCGATGATTTTAGGAGATAATATTTTTGAAGATGATTTTTTTGCTGATATGAAGAATTTTTCTGGCGGTGCTAAAATTTTTGCTAAACGCGTACCAGATCCAGAAAGATTCGGAGTAGTGAAATTTAATCAAGACATGAAAGCTGAAGTTATAGTGGAAAAACCATCGGAATTTTTAAGCGATTATGCTGTTACTGGTTTATATATTTATGATAATAAAGTAATAAAAGCAGCTAAACAAATAAAGCCGAGCGAACGCGGTGAACTGGAGATAACTGATCTTAATAATTGGTATTTGAAACGAAACGAGCTCAACGTAGCCATAGTTAAAGGAGAATGGCTGGATGCTGGAACTTTTGATAGCTTGCTTAAAGCACAAACCTTTGCTAAAGAGAAGTTGGCTAGAAAAATGCTAATATAATAAAGCTATAGAGCTTAGTCTTGTAATTTTTTAATATTTTTAAATATAGATTTTTGCTAATATGAAGCTGGCGCTCGGTTTTATAACTTATAATCAGGTAAGCGCTAAATATTTAGCTTATTTTTTGCCAGCTTTAAAGGAAGCTTTACATTTTTTGCCAGAAAATAGTTATAAAGTAATGGTATTTGATAATAGTAATGAGGATGAGAATACTAATCGCCTGGCTTTAGAGTTTTTTGATTATAAACATCAATTCAAAATTGAATATCATAGTAAAAGTAAGAATATCGGTTTCGGTTCTGCTTATAATTTCTTAATTGCCCGGGCTAAAGAATTAGAAGCTGAATATTTTTTATTAATTAATCCTGATACTTTACCAGAAAAAAATTCGCTCTTTTTTTTATTAAAGGTTTTGGAAGAAAAATCCGAATTGGCGGCTGTTGCTCCTAAAATTTTGCGTTGGGATTTTGCGAATTTTAAAAAAACCAGACAAATAGATTCCTGTGGATTATTGTTAAGGCCAGGTTTGAAATTTATTGATTTAGGGCAAGGAGAGAAAGATGAAGGCCAGTATGACGATAAAACAATAATTGCACCTTCAGGGGCGGCCGGATTGTTCCGATTATCTGCTTTAGATAAAATTAGGGAAAAAGGATTTTATTTTGATCCGGATTTTTTTATGTATAAAGAGGATTGTGATTTAGCCTATCGCTTGAAATTAGCCGGTTTGAAATCAGCCCTAGTTCATCAAGCTATTATATATCATGACAGAAGTGCAGCTTCTTATAGCCGTGGTTTTTTAGCCTTTTGGCTGAATAGAAAAAAGAAAAGCAAAGAGATAAAGAGTTGGTCTTTTTATAGTCAACATCTTTTATTTATAAAGCATTTTTCTAAAGAAACTTTTTATAGTCGAATGATAATAATTATTAGAATTTTTATTCTTTTTATTTTTTCTTTAATATTAGAGCAATATAATTTAAAGCAATATAAAAAAATGTTTAACAAATAACTATTGACTAATATAAAATAATGTGATAAAATAAATAAAGTTTTGATAGACAATAAACAATAATTAATTAAGAATTAAAGTTGCTATTACTTTATTTTTATATATGGAAAATATTTTAGAAAAAATTATTAAAGAACAGAAGAATGAGGAAGTGGGTCGTTTAGATGCTATTAGTATTGTTAGTAATCTTTTTTCCCAATTAATGGATAGGGAGCGCGATATTTTAACCAGACGTTTCGGCTTAAAGGGAGATAAAAGTGAAACTTTGGAAAAAATAGGTAGTTTGCATAAATTAACCAGAGAACGAGTTAGACAAATTGAGGCAGCTAGTATCAGGAAGATTAAAAAATTAGAGAATTTAGAAAATTATATAAGCAATTTTAAACAGGCAGTTTATAAATTAATGGAAGAACACGGAGGTTTGATTAGACGTGATTATTTATTGGATATTCTAACCGTTATTGCTTTAGAAATGAAGTCTGATAAAAATATAGATTTAATCGATGAAAAATTGCGTCAAACTTATAAAAATCATTTTAATTTCTTACTTTCTAAACTAATGGCTGATGATTTGGAGTTTATAAAAAAAAGTGATAAATTTACCCCTTCTTTTAAATTAAAAGATAAAGAAATATCTAATCTTGAAGAATTAGCTGATAGTCTTGTTAGCCGAGTAGATGGTTTAAAGAAAACCTTGAAGACTGAAGAGTTAATAGAGGTGTTAAAAGAATTGGAATCTTATTCTCGTTATCAAGAGAAATTTCAATCAGATAGTTTTGATATTGAAGCTATTTTTAAAAGCCAAGTTTTCCCAGATAAAGCGGAAACTATAAATCAAAATAAAATTTTATATTCTTTAATGCAAGCGGTAAAAAATTTAGAGCGTAATAAATACGGCGAATGGGGAATAGCAAATTGGCAGGAAATAAAACCTAAAACAGTTAATGATAAGATATTCTTAGTGTTAAAGCACGAAGGTAGACCTCTGCATTTTACCACTATTGCTGATAAAATAAATGAAGTCAATTTTGATAAAAAGAGGGCTAATGCTGCCACTGTTCACAATGAACTTATTCTTGATAGTCGTTATGTATTAGTTAGCCGCGGAACTTATGGTTTAAAGGAGTGGCAAAATCAATAATAATATTTTAAAAATAAGACTATTTAAGTGATCCACCCATTTAGTTGGGCGGATTTCTTTTTTTATTAATATATGATAAAATTTTATTAAAGATAGCCTTTAAATTATGGATATAGTTATAAATACTGCCGGTATAGAAAAATTTTTTAGTTTGCCACCTGATGAGATGTTTTGGTCCTTTATTGGTAATTTTGGTTGGTTGATAATCGGGATCTTTTTTATTTGGGGAGTGCTCCAAGTCTATCTTTATTGGTTAAGGAATAAATGGGCGGCTACCCATAAAAATATACTTTTAGCGATTGATATCCCCAAGGGTAATGAACAGACACCTAAGGCAGTGGAAAACATGTTTACTTATCTAGCCGGCGCCCATGGTACAGAAAATTTTTTTGAAACATGGTTTGAGGGCAAATTTCAGAAATCTTTTAGCTATGAGGTTGTCAGCTTGGAGGGTTATACCCAATTTTTAATTAGAACCCCGGCTGAATATAGGAATTTAATTGAATCTTCTGTCTATTCCCAGTACCCTGATGCAGAAATTTCCGAAGTTGACGACTATACAGAAACGGTAGCGCAAAAATATCCGGATGAAGAATATGATATTTGGGGCGTAGAGTTTACCCAAGCATCTCCTTGGATGTATCCAATTAAGTGTTATCGTGATTTTGAACATCAAATTGGACCTGAAGAAACACAATTTAAGGATCCGATGGCTAGTTTAATGGATTTATGTGGTTCTTTACGTCAAGGCGAGCAGCTATGGCTACAATTTATTGTTACCCCGATTGGTTTTGATTGGGTTAAAGATGTAGAAAAAGAAGTTGATAAGATTCTGGAGAGAAAATCAAAAGCTAAAAAAGGGTTTTTTATGCAACTAATGGAGTGGTTGGGCGAATTAAGTGAAGTTATTTATAGCATTTGGGGCGATATTGAAAATAAGGAAAAAGAAGAGAAGATAAAAACTATGCTAGATTTAACTCCTTCAGAACAAAAGAAATTAGAAGGTATTAGTCTTAAAGCCAGTAAATTAGCTTTTACCGCTAAAATAAGAATGGTGTATGTGTCCCAAAAAGAAATTATGAATAAGGCCAAGGTCGCTAATGGTATTGTTGGCTTTATGAAGCAGTTTGCCGCTTTAGATTTAAATAATCTAAAACCCGATGTTAAAAAAACTATGACCAGGACAGCTTATTTTTGGCGGGAACCACGTTTACAGAGAAAGAAAAACAGAATTTTTCAAGCTTATGTCAAAAGATCTAACAGTCAAGGTTTATCGCCTCGCATATTTAATATAGAAGAATTGGCAACTTTATGGCATTTTCCTTTAGAGGGCAGTGTTAAGGCGTCTTTAATACAAAAAACTCAGGGTAAAAAGGCGGATGCCCCTTTTTCTTTACCTCTAGATTCAGAATTGACGCCAATTCCCGATAGTTTTTTTAAAAATGATAATAAAAATAACGAGAATTTTTTTGTGGAAAAAAACGATTCTAAGATAACAGACGATGTCCCTCAAAAAAAGGCTTCGCCTCCAGAAAACCTCCCTTTTACTTAATTTTTATCAAAGATATTTAGATAAGTAGCATGAAAATAGGCATAGATGCCCGCTTTTACGGCCCAATTGGCAAAGGTTTGGGTCGTTATACCCAGGAAGTGGTGGATAATATAATAAAAATAAATAATTTTCAGGAAGAAGAAGCCTGCGATTTTGTTATTTTTTTAAGTCCTAATAATTATGATGAATTTTATAGTAATAGTCCGCGGGTTAGGAAAGTCAAGATAAGTATTCCCTGGTATTCTTGGCAAGAACAAATTTTTCTACCTTTTTGTATTGCTAGAGAAAATTTGGATTTAATACATTTCCCCCATTTTAATGTTCCTATAATGACACCGGTTAAGTTCGTCGTAACCTTGCATGATTTAATTTTAACCCATTTTTCTACCATTAGGGCAACTACAAAAAATACAACCGTCTATAAGTTTAAAAATTTTGCTTATCGTTTAGTGTTAAAAATTGCTGTTTGGCGGGCTAAAAAAATAATTGCTGTTTCTGAATTTACTAAAAAGGATATTATCAGCAAATTCAAGCTAAATCCGGAAAAAATAGTGGTAACTTATGAGGGTGTTTCAAATTTATCCCGCGGCCGCGACTCTTTATTCATTTCTAAAATTGATCCTAAAGAAACGCGTCAGAGATATCACTTAGGTAACAATTTTTTGCTTTATGTGGGAAACGCCTATCCTCATAAGAATTTAGAAACTCTACTTGATGTTTTTGCTGATTTACGTGAAGATAAGCCGGAATTAAAACTGGTTTTAGTAGGTAAGCCCGATTATTTTTATCAACGCATCCAGCAATATGCCCAGTCTTTAAATTTATGGCAGAAAGAGAATATAAATAGTTCAGCGGTTTTTCCTGGCTATGTGCCCGATGCTCAATTAGAAATTCTTTATCAGGAAGCCAAAGCCTATGTTTTTCCCTCTTTATATGAAGGTTTTGGTTTGCCCCCTTTAGAGGCTATGGCTAAAGGTTGTCCGGTGATAAGCTCGGATAGAGCTAGTTTGCCGGAAATTTTAGGCATGGCAGCTGTTTATTTTAATCCTGAAGATAAGAATGACTTTTTATCTAAGATAAAATTAGTTCTTAATGATAGTGATTTACGTCAAAAAATGAAGGAAAGAGGTTATAAAAGGAGCCGTTTATATAATTGGTGGGAATGTGCCAACAATACTTTTAATGTTTATAAAGAAATATTGTTTAAAGCAAAATAATGATTAATAGACAGAAAAAAATAAGCCCTCAAGAGTTAGCACGAGCTAGAAGCTCTAGTTTTGTGGTTGATTTGCGGCAACAAAAACCACTTAAAGAAGAAGTAGAAAAGAGAAAAAAATCAGACAGTTTTTTTGGTTTAAAAAAAATTAGTAAATTACGTTCACCTTTTTTTAATAAAATTAATAAAAGAAAGAAAAAATCCTTTAATTTTAATTTATTATCTCATAGTTTGCCGTTTGATTTTTTCAAAACAAAAATAAATTTTTGGCTTAAAGATTTAAAATTTTATAGAACGAAGAAAAAAGGCAATAATTTATGGCAACAAGTGATTAAGGATAAAAGAAGAATTTTAAATAGTCGTTTTTTTTCAACCAAGCGCCGTTTAAAAAGGGTAGAGCACAAATTAACTTGGTATCGATCTGTTTTTTTCTTTGCCCTTGTACTCCTATTTTTAGTAGTACCTTTGAAAATATTATCATATTTTCAGTTTTTAAATTTAGATAATTTAGAATCTAAGATTATGTTTCGTTCCCAGGCCGCTATTTCTCAACTAGCGTTAGCGGTTGATTCTGTTTCTCAATTTGATTTTCAGAGTGCTGATAGAAATTTTTCTTTGGCGAGCCAAGAATTTTTGCGGGCAGAAGAAGATTTAGCGGCAATTAATGATTCTTTGTTTTTTTTAGCTTCTCTATCAAATAATCCTAAATTAAAATTAGCTTCGGAAAGTAAAAATATTCTAGCCGCTGGAACACTAAGTTCGTCTCTAGGAAAAAATTTAGTTTTAGCAACAAATAGTTTGTTTAACTATCAAGCCGAAAGCGATTTTTTGTCGTCTCTACAGAATTTTTTTTATTATGGCTATTTAGCCCGGCAAGATGCTTTAGATTTACAGGAAGCTATTTCTAAAATAGATAAAAATAATTTGCCGTTGGAGTATCAAGATAAATTTTCAGATTTAAAGGATAAAACAAAATTTTTAAATATTAATTTAGACAGTTTTATCTCTTTGTCTGATAAAATTTATGAAATATTAGGACAAAGCCAAGATAAGCGCTATTTATTAGTTTTTCAAAATAATGCTGAGCTAAGAGCTTCTGGAGGCTTTTTAGGCAGTTATGCTTTAATAGATATCAGAGAAGGCAGAATCAGGAATGTAGAAGTTCCGGCTGGGGGCTCTTATGACACCGAAGGCAGCATGACAGTTAAAGTAAAGGCGCCCGAACCCTTATGGCTAGTTAATCCTCTATGGCACTTTTGGGATGCTAATTGGTGGCCTGATTGGCCTAAAACCGCCGAAAATTTAATGTGGTTTTATGAAAAAAGTGGTGGATCTACGGTTGATGGTGTTATTACTTTTACACCGACAGTAGTAGAAAATTTATTGGAGATAACTGGGCCGATAGATATGGACCAGGAATACGGCCTAGTGATAGATAGTAATAATTTTTGGGAAACAGTTCAAAAAATTGTAGAGCATGATAATTTAATTATGACTCATCCCGAGGAAACAATTGATTTTAAAGAGATGAAAGGAATTATAGAATCTGATGTTCCTTTATATCAAGATTTAGAAAATAATCCGGAAAATAAACCTAAAAAAATAGTAGGCGATTTAATGGTTAGAATTTTAGAAATTTTACCACAGAGATTGGATAAAGATAACTTAGTAAAAATTATCAAATTATTTGAAAGTAGTTTAGCACAAAAGCAAATTATGTTTTATTTTTCTGATTCTAAGCTACAACAAGAGATGGTTAAAAAAAATCTGGCTGGAGAGGTAAAACCTTCAACACATGATTACCTATTAGTGGTGAATACTAATATTGCCGGTCAAAAGACAGATCGTAAAATAACAGAAAACATAGAACATTTATCCCAAATTGATAATACAGGAAAAATAATAAATAATATAAAAATAGAGCGTACTCATTTGGGTATAAAAAATGAAGCTTTAACCGGAGTACGTAATGTTAACTGGCTTAGAGTATATGTACCTTTAGGGAGCCGTCTTATTTCTGCTTCCGGTTTCAGCGCTCCCGATTCTTCTTATTTTGAGGAGCCAGAGGATGATTGGCTGGAAAGTAAATTTTTACAAGAAGAAAGGTTAGCAAAAGAAGATCCAATCAGTGGGATTAAAATATACCAAGAGCACGGTAAGACGGTTTTTGCCGGTTGGGTGATGATTGACCCGGGAGAGATAGCAGATATTAGTATCAGCTATGAATTACCTTTTAATTTTTTTAGTGATCAAGAGAAGGGAAATAACAATTTTTGGCAACGCTTAAATAAACTTATTAATCCTGATTTTGAAAATTTTATTCCTTATTCTTTATTATTGCAAAAGCAGCCAGGGGCAGCACCGAGTTCTTTTATCAGCCGTTTAATTTTACCTGATAATTTGGAAATTATTTGGAAACATCCTGATAATCTTTTTTGGCAGAACGGGTGGCTGATTGAAAGCAGCGTGGATATGGATAAATATTTTTCTATTCTTTTAAAAAACAAATATGAAACAAGATAAAAAACAAAATAAGAAAACAAAAAAAAATTTGGAAATTAAAAATCATAAATTGTCAGGCTTGTCAGCTTTTGTGAAGCGGCCAGTCCCGTCCGACAATGAAGTAACTGATTTTGAAGAAGTGCTGGATAAAGAAATCAAGCACCAGGAAATAGATTCTAATTTAAATGAAATTTATCGTGATAAAAAGGGAGGTCTTGTTGATGTAAAAAAAATGAATATAAAAAAAAGAAATAAATTAATAGTAAGAATTTTTAAGAGGATGCTTATTTTTGTTATTCTATTTTTAGCCGCTTCTTTTGCTTATATTTATTATTTTACTGGCGATAGTGACATGGGAGCGGTTGAATTTAAGATTGAAGCTTTAGAAGAGGTTCTAGTTGGTGAAGAATTCTCTTATAAAATAATTATTAAAAATCCTACTAAATTCACTATTAGCAAAGTTAGATTAGAACTCAACTATCCAGAGAATTTTATCTTTTCTTTTTCCGAGCCTCAAGCTGATTTTTTAAACAACGGTTTTAATTTGCCTAATATACCGGCGGGTTCTGAAGCCCATGTTTTGGTTACTGGAGAAATTATTGCCCCTTTGGAGTCAGTTAATATTATTTCCGGTAACTTGCATTATACTCCTTTAAATTTTTCCAGCCAGTTTAAAAAGGAAAGCTCAGCTGCTACGGTGATAAATGGATTAGGCCTTGAAATGGATGTTGACTATTCAAATCTTGTTTTCGTTGGTCAAAATAGTGAAATAAATCTTTCTTTTTCTTCTTTTTTTTCAGACAATTATTTATCAGATTTTATTATTGAATTTGACCCCCCCCAAGAAGTGGAGATAAATTTAGCTGTTGATGATAATGCAAAAGATAATGATGAGTCCCCAATTAAGGAGGGGCCGAATAGCTGGTTGGTCAGCTTATCTGATTTAACTGATCGAAGTTTAGTTTTTAATTATTTAGCTAAAAAAGAGCCCTTATCTTCTGATTTATCTCTTAGTCTTAAACAGCGTTTACCTGATGGCCAATCCTATACTTTTTTAGAAAAAATTTTATCAATAGAAGCGGTGAAGAGTGATTTAAATATAGCCTTATTTTTAAACGGTTCTAAGAATAATCAGGCCGTTAATTTTGGCGAAATTTTAAATTATACCTTGAATTATAGCAATAAAGGTGAAAGTTCGTTTAAAGATGCTGTTATTACTGCAGTTTTAGATGGTTTTATGTTTGATTTAGCTAGCATTGAAACTAGTGTTCCCGGTGAAATTAGATCCGGGCAAATAATTTGGAATAAACAAGATATTCCTGCTTTGGCCGAGATAAAACCAGGAGAAGAAGGAGAGATAAATTTTTCCGTAAAGCTAAAAGATTATAATAATGATTATTCCTTGAAAGATATGGAAATTTCCGTTTATTCTCAATATGGTGGTGATAGTGAAGGAGCGGATAGCGAAAATAAAAGTAATGTAATAACTAGCCCTTTAAATAGTAATTTATCTATTATAGAAGAAATTAAATATTTTGATGAGAATAATTTACCCGTTGGCTCGGGTCCCTTGCCTCCTCGCGTTAACGAAGCTACCTCTTTTAGAGTATATTGGCGTTTAAAAAATAATTTACATGAGCTTAAGCAAACTGAAGTAAAGCTGGCTTTACCTAAAAATATCTCTTGGTTAAATTATGATTCGGTTAGTGTTGGTGATTTATATTTTGATCAAGATAAAAGGGAAGTTATTTGGAGCATAGGGCGTTTACCAGCTTCAGTATATCAGACAGAAGCTTCTTTTTCTATTTCTTTGACGCCACAAGAATCTGATCGGGATAAAATTTTAGTCTTATCACCTGGAGCTTCTTCCAGTGCTATTGATACCGAAACTAAACAGGAAATAAGCGCTAAATCAGGGCCCAAGACTACTAAATTGGAAGATGATGATATTGCCGCTTTAAATAATTCCGGACGAGTGGAATAAATTAATCTATGTTTCAATCTATAAAAATTAGGAAGAGTGGCCGGCGACAGGGAATAATAAGAACTAAGCACGGAGAACTCAAAACCCCGCTTTTTATACCTGATGCCACCAGAGGTTTTGTAAAATTAATTAGCGCTTCAGAATTAGAGAATAGTAAAACTAAAGCTTTAGTAATAAATACTTTTCATCTTTATTTACAACCGGGTCTTAAAATTATCAAAGCGGCCGGAGGAATCCATAATTTTATTGGTTGGAATAGGCCTTTGTTGTCAGATTCTGGCGGATTTCAAGTTTTTTCTTTAATATATAAAGATAAAAAGATGGGGAAGGTAAGCGCTGATAAAGTTGTTTTCAAGTCTCCGCTTGATGGTTCTTGGCACGATCTTAGTCCAGAAAAATCAATCCAGATCCAATTTGATTTAGGAGCTGATATAATGGTTTGCCTTGATGATTGTCCGCCTAACGATTTTTCCCGTCAAAAATTAGAAGCAGCGGTTTCAAGAACAATTTTTTGGGCTAAAAAATGTAAAATAGAGTATAATAAACAGATAAAAAAGCGTCATTTAACAGATGCTGACAGGCCACTTTTATTTGCTGTTATACAAGGCGGAGCAGAAATTGATTTACGGCGCCTTTGCGCCTATAAATTAAGACAGATTGGTTTTGATGGTTATGGCTTTGGTGCTCGCCCGGTAGATAAAAGTGGTAATTTTTTAAAGGATGTTTTACGCCAGAGCGCTGAATTTATTCCTCCTGACGCTTTGCGTTTCGCTTTAGGGATAGGTACGCCAGAGGATATTTTTCATTGTGTTCGTTTGGGTTGGGATATATTTGATTGTGTTATTCCGACACGTGAAGGTCGCCATGGAAAGCTATTTCTTTTAAAGGCAGATAAAACAGATGAATATGAAACAATAAATATAAATAATTCTAAATTTTTTCATGATTTTAAAGCAATAAATAACGACAGTTCATTTATTGATTTGCAAAATAACTCTTTGGCCTATTTACATCATTTATTCAAGCTAAAAGATCCTTTAGGTCAAAGATTAGCCAGTTTGAATAATCTTGAATTTTATCAAATTTGGTTAGAGAATATTGTTAGAAATTTTTAAATATTAATTAAAATTATGCGTACAAAAATAATTATTACTATCGGTTCTAAAAGCGAAGATAAAAAAATTCTTTTACCTTTACTTACAGCCGGTGTTGATATTGTCAGGGTTAATTTTTCCCATGCCAGCCAGGAGCAGTATAAGAGAGTGAGAAAAATTGTATCTGATTTCAATAAAAATTCAAACAAAAAGATAGCTATGCTTTTAGATTTGCAAGGGCCGCGAATTAGAATTGGCAAAATGCCACCAAACGGTATTATTTTAAAGGATAATGAAATTTATAATTTTCTTTATTCCAAAAAATCTTATCAGCCCGAAGGTATTATCCCGATAGATAATGAAGATTTATCTCAAGATATGAAAAAAGGACAGCCGCTTTTTCTTTGTAATGGAGAAATAGAATTAAAAGTTACAAAAATATCTGGTAAGATAATTACTGGTCAGGTTGTTCATGGCGGGCTTTTGACTTCCAATAAAGCCGTGAACGTACCTGATACTAATATGAGGAAGGGAGGATTAACAACTAAAGATGTTAAAGATCTAAATTTTGGTTTAAAAGCAGGTGTTGAATATGTAGGTTTATCTTTTGTACAGACGGCATCTGATATTTTAAAATTAAGAAAGCAAATAGGAAAAAAATCCAATGTCAAGATAATAGCCAAGATAGAACGGGGAGTAGCTTTGAAGAATATTGATCATATCATCCGCGTTTCAGATTTTATTATGATAGCCCGGGGGGATTTAGGCGTAGAGACGCCGATAGAGGATTTGCCTTTGGTTCAAAAAAACCTTATTCGGCATGCTCATTGGTATAATATTCCAGCAATAATTGCTACCCAAGTTATGACTTCAATGATTAAGAATCCAGTTCCGACTAGGGCAGAAGTAAGTGATATTGCCAACGCGGTTTTAGATGGCGCTGATGCCATTATGTTATCTGATGAGACATCGGTAGGAAATTACAGTTTAGAAGCGGTAAAAATATTAAGGAGAGTGATAAGCCGTACGGAGCATTATGTTCAGAAAGTTTATATAAATTTTTAAATTTATGATACAGCTAATATCTTTTGCCATTTCCGTAATTATATTATTTTTTGGGCACGTTCTAGCTTGGTTTATTTTATCTAATTGGTTTTTCGCTAATTTTTTATCTTCGCTGATAAGTGCTTTAGTTTTGACAATCTTCTTCGTTTCCATTCTTTTAGCTTCTTATTTTATTCATAAGCATGATAGCTTGGTTACTCGTCTATATTACTTGTTAGCAGGAGCTTGGACTGGAATATTGATTAATTTTTTATTATCCTTTGTTTTAGTTTTTATATTTAAATTGTTGTTTCCGGCCTGGTTTTTAGGAAATCTATTGTTACCAATTTCAGTAATAGTTTTAACCAGTATTTTGAGTACTTATGGTTTTCATAATGCTTTTGCGTTAAAAATAAAAGAATATGAAGTAAAGATAAAAGATTTGTCTTCGTATTGGCATAATAAGGAGATTGTTCATATATCCGATATTCATATTGGGCCAATTTATCGAAAGAAATTTTTTTCTAAAATTATTAAAGAAGTTAACAAATTAGAACCAGAAGCAGTATTTATTACTGGTGATTTATTTGATGGTATGGAAAGTGATTTTTCTTGGCTTAATCATCCTTTTACTAATTTTAAAATTAAAAAAGGAATATATTATTCTTTTGGCAATCATGATCTTTATTTAGGATTTAATCGTGTCAAACAGCTTTTAGCGGATTCTCCGGTAATTATTTTAGATAATAAAATGATGGTGGTGGAAGGATTGCAACTCATTGGTATTAATTATTCCTTTAATAAAGATTTTGATCTTTATAAAGCTATTTTAAATCAAGTCGGTTATGATAAAAGGAAACCTAGTATATTGCTATACCATGAGCCGAAAAATATATCATTAGCAGTTCGGGCTGGCATTGATTTACAATTATCCGGGCATACTCACCGTGGCCAGATTTTTCCCTTTAATTTAATTACCCGTTTGGTTTATAGAGGTCATAATTATGGGCTATTTAATGAAAGTGATTTTTCTTTGATAATAAATAGCGGCTTGGGAACCTGGGGTCCGCCGATGCGGACAATCGGGCAAGGGGAGATAGTCAAAATAAAGCTTTTACCTTTATAAGTAGATTAGTAAAAGAATGATAAGAATGATAAAAATAAACAATTTTAATGTTCCAGTAATTTTGAAATCGAACCGTCTTGCTAAAAATATGAAAATATTGGTTTATAGCTCTGGTAGGATAGTTATGACCAAACCATTCATAATTTCTGTACGAACAGCCGATAAATTTTTAGAAATTAAATCTGATTGGATCAAATCACGTTTGTTTGATTTTGGAGTAGAGTTGCCTTTACGGTTAGAAAAAGATAAAAAGGAAGAAGAACACTATCGGCGTTATCATAAGCAAGCAAAAAAAGAAATTAAAAACAGAGTTGAAGCCATAAATAAAATTTACGCTTTCAAATATAATCGTATTAGTGTGAGGAATCAGAGGACCCGCTGGGGAAGCTGCTCTTATAAAAGAAATTTGAGTTTTAATTACCGTTTAATTTTTTTAGAAAAAGAAGCCTTTGATTATATAGTTGCCCATGAGCTTTGTCATTTGCAAGAATTTAACCACTCTACTGCGTTTTGGCGATTAGTGAGCAAAGTTTCGCCTAATTATAAATACTGGCGTAAAGAATTAAGAAACAATTTTAAGTTCAATTCAAGAAATTTAACCTAAATAGCTACAGCTGTTTTTATTTGTTATAATTAAATTATGACTAAAAAGAAATACCAAACTCCATATTCAGAAATTCAGCCTAAAATCAAGAAGCCTTATACAGAGGTTTTGCTTATTCGTCACTGTCATCCTGATTATAGTGTAAAGAAAAAATTAGGTGAGGATGATATGCCTCTTTCTAAAAATGGTGTAAAACAGAGACGATATTTAACAAAGCGCCTGCTTAAAACGAAAATAGATGTTATATATTCCAGCGAATTGAAGAGAGCTAAACAAACCGCCCAAGTTTTTGCTAAGAGAAATAAGAAGGAAATTATTATTAATTCTCGTTTAAACGAATTTCATTGGGCACATTGGTATAAGATGAAATATTTTAGTATGACGGAAAAAGAAAGGGAAAAGCGTTTAAAAAAATATAAGATTTTAGATAGAGATTTAGATAAAATGCAAACAAAAGCCCGACGCAGTTTAGCGGTTATTTTTAAAGGAAACAAAGGTAAGAAAATTGCTATTTTTGGCCACGGTAATTTCATTAAATCTCTTTTAACTGGAATTTTGAACGCTGATATTATTGGTTTTCTATCTTTAGAGATATTTCAATCTTCAGTTAGTAAAATAGTTATTGATAAAGAAGGCTATATGAAAATAGTTTATATAAACAGTACTAGTCATCTACCAATTTCACCTCAGAAAGATATATTTATTACACTATCAGATTATGAAAGTAAATAAAATAATAGTTTTCTTATTTTTTATTATTTCTTGGTTATTTTTATTTGAAGCTCAGGCAGTTTCTCTTACCGGCCGCATTTTATTACAAGTGGAGGATAAAGGACAGGCCTGGTATGTAAATCCTAATAATAATCAGCGCTATTATCTTGGCCGTCCCGATGATGCTTATAGGATTATGAAAGATTTTGGTTTAGGGGCTAGTAATAAAGATATTAGTGTTTTTTTATCTTCATCAGCGCCTGTCCGTCTTGCCGGCCGCATTTTATTACAAATTGAAGATAAAGGGCAGGCTTATTATGTAAATCCTCTTGATCTTCAGCTTTATTATCTTGGTCGTCCTAATGACGCTTTTAATGTAATTTGTAGTTTAGGATTAGGGATAAGCAATACTAATTTAGCCAAAATCGTTATTGCCTCTAGTTCAGAGACGGAAAAATCGGCTGTTGATAATATTTTTGATAATTTAATCTCGCAGAGCTTAACTTTTAGATATGAAAATAATCAGCAGAATTTAAATTTGAATTTATCTCCGTCTTTATATGAAAACTATAAGAATTCTTCCAAGGTTTTAAGTTATCCGGTCGCTTCACCTCCCCCTAATTTAAAAGAATCATTTTATAATTTATTTTTAGAAACAAAGTCAGGAGATACCAGTATTGATGAGATTATTTCTCATTTAGAAAAAATAGCGATTATTAACAATTGGTCGGGAGATAAAATAGCTGAATTAGTTTTAGCTCTTGTCCAGTATATTCCTTATGATCAAGAAAAGTCAGAATTAGAAAAAATTTATCCTTATTATCCTTATGAAACTATCTACCTTAACAAAGGAGTTTGTTCTGACAAGACTTTTTTAGCTTATGTTATTTTAAAGCGTCTTGGTTATGGGGTGGCAATTATTGATTTTCCTGATATTAACCATAGTGTTTTGGGCTTGGCTTGCGAGCAAGAATATTCTTTAGCCGGATCAGATTATTGTTATGTAGAGACGACTAATTATTTTCCAGTTGGTGTTATTCCAAAAAATATTAGCGATGGTCAGGCCGAAATTTCAAATTATGATTTTGAGGCTTTGTTTTCGGAAGATACTTTAGGAAAAATTGAGATTTATAATAAAATATCAGGCCAAGTTTATCAGGGAGCCAAGGAAGTAAGAGAAAAGGCAGAAGAATTGAGAATCCTTTACTATGACATTACCAATAATCGCCCACAAGCTAATGCTTCTTATTACCAAATAATTAATTACAATCAGAAAGTAGATAGTTTTAATCGTCTTTTAGCTGATTTTTATCAGAAATAGAATATTTAACATAATTTTAGTTTGTAGATTAAAAAATAAAGAAAGAGCAAAAATTTCAAACCGTTTTTTTAAGACAAAAGCTGACCAATATGGACAAAGAGGTATTTTTTAGGGAATAACGATTCCAGAACAAAGGCAAATCGCTAAAAAGTACAATAGTTTATCTAAAAAGGAAAAAACAATAATATTTTTTAAATTGACAAAAATTAACAATAATGTATAATATTCTAAAGATAGAAATAATATAAGTAAATTCTGCTGTTAGCAGATATTTTTAATTAAACATCATGCTTCTAGGGCGTTGGCCTTTATTTTCTTCCTTAACTCAAGGTAGAGGAGCAGACGTAAAAAAGAAAAATTATGGAGAACATTCCTACTCTTGAAGACATGCTGAAAGCTGGCATGCACTTTGGCCATCGGACCAACCGTTGGCATCCAAAAATGAAAGAATTCATTTTTACTGTTAAAAATGGCATCTATATTATTGATTTGGAAAAAAGCCAAAAGAAATTAGAGGAAGCTTTGGAATTTATGATCAAACTAGTGTCCGAGAATAAAAATATCCTGTTTGTTGGCACTAAGAATCAAGTATCCTCTCCTTTAAAAAAAATGGCAGAAGAAATTAATCAACCTTATATAGTCGGTAAATGGCTAGGCGGATATTTAACTAATTTTTCAGTGGTGAAGAAGTCGGTAAAGAAATTCCTTGATTTGGTGGAGAAGAAAGATTCTGGTCGTTTAGAAAAATATACCAAGAAGGAAAGATTAGAATTTGATCGAGAAATTGCTAAATTAAAGGAAAGAGTCGGTGGTCTAACCAGCCTTAATAAATTACCGGACGCTCTATTTATTTGGGATATAAAAAAAGAAGAAACTGCTGTTAGAGAAGCTAAACAGAAAAATATTCCGATTGTGGCTATTTGTGATACCAATGTTAATCCGGAGTTGGTCAATTATCCAATTCCGGCTAATGATGACTCCACTAAAACTATTGCTTTGATTTTAGGGCTAATTAAAGAAAAATTATTTGAAGCCAAAGAAAATTTAAATAAATAATTAGCAGGTTTCTAAAAATGTAAAACCCGTTTTTTAAATCTGTAAAAATATATGGAACTTATTAAAAAAATCAGATCTTTGACCGGTGCCGGTATGGTTGATTGCCAGAAAGCTTTAAAAGAAGCTAATAATGATTTAGATAAGGCAATAGAAATATTACGTAAAAATGGTATTGCTAAAGCTACTAAAAGGACTGATCGTGAAACAAATGAAGGTGTGATTAAAGTTGTTGTTAATAAAGCCGGTAATGAAGGTTATATCATAGAGCTTAACAGTGAAACAGATTTTGTTGCTCGTAATGAAAAATTTCAAAAATTTGCTGATGAAGTTTTAGAGCTTGTAAGAGATAAAAAGCCGGTAAATTTAGAAGAGCTTTTATCTTTGCCATTCGCCGAGTCGTCTATTTTAGATGTTTTGAAAAATCTTAGCGGTACCATTGGTGAAAAAATGGAGATAAATCGTTTTGCCGCTTTAACTGGCAGTACTGTAGCCGCTTATTCCCATTCAGGCGGTAAAATTGGAGTTTTAGTGGCTCTTGACAAGCCAAACAAAGCTGATTTAGCTACTGAAATAGCAATGCAAGTGGCAGCCGCTAACCCTAAATATCTTAGGCCGGAAGAAATCCCCTTTGAAGAGGCAGAAAAAGAAAGATCTATTTATAAAGAGCAACTTATAAAAGAAGGTAAACCGGAAATTATACTGGATAAAATTATTAAAGGTAAAATGGAAAAATATTATTCCGAGATTTGTTTATTGGAACAGGAATACATTAAAGAAGACAAAAAGAAAGTTAAAGATATCTTAGATGGAATTAATATTTTAGGATTTGTTCGTTATTCTTTATAATTATAGAATAATAATTTTTTATGAGTATTATCCAAGTACAGTTTGCTCCTTGGGATAAAATTTATACTTTTTTTAATCCGGGAATAGATTTAAAGTGCGGTGATTACGTAATAGTAAAAACAGAAATGGGGCAAGAATTGGGAAAGGTAATAGTTTGCGGAGAAAATGAAAAAGATAACCAAGAATTAAAACCAGTTGTCAGAAAGGCTAATTTTGAAGATATCAACCGTTCGGTTGATCCAAAAAGAAAAGAAGAAGCGATGATTTTCTGTAAGCAAGCAATAGATAGACTTAATTTGCCTATGAAGTTAGTAGATGTTTATTTTTCCTGGGAAAAAAATAAAATAAATTTTGCCTTTATTGCCGACGGTCGCGTTGATTTCCGGGATTTGGTAAAAGAATTATCCGCTTACTTAGGAGCTAATATTAGATTAACTCAAATAGGAACCAGGGACGAAGCTAAAGTAATGGGTGATTATGGTCCTTGCGGTCGGCCTCTTTGTTGCCGAAAGTTTTTAAGCGAGTTTTCTTCCATTACTTCGGAAATGGCAGAAATTCAACAGGTAGTCCATCGCGGTTCAGAAAGAATTTCTGGCATGTGCGGACGCTTAAAGTGTTGCTTGTCTTTTGAATACGACGGTTATAAAGAACTTCTTGATAAATTACCGCCAATAGGCACAAAAGTGAAAATAAATGGAGAGAAAGGAATCGTTTGTAGTCATAATATTTTAAAGCAAACTATCAATGTCAAAATACCGCCTAATAGCTCGGATGATAAGGAAACTATTATTGAAGTCGATCCTTTTCGCCGAAAATATGAAAAATAAAGAATATAGATAAGGATATAAAAAATCATCCAATAATCAAGGGTGATTTTTTAAATTTTCTCACATAACTTAAATTATGTTATAATATTAATATAAATTAATTTATAGATTAATTATTTTTAATAGTTTAAAAATTTCAATTTATGAAAAAAATAAATTTAGCTATCAATGGTTTTGGCCGCATTGGCCGAAGCGCTTTTAAAATCATAAACGATAGTTTTTTTAATATCAACATAGTAGCGATTAATGATTTGGCTGATACTGAAATTTTAGCACATCTCTTAAAATTTGATTCCGCCTATGGTATTTATGATAAAAAAGTAAGCCACACCAAAAATTCTATTATTGTGGGTAAGAAGAGAATCCCGGTATTTTCTAATAAAAATCCAAAAGATTTACCCTGGAAAAAATTAAAGGTTGATTTAGTTCTAGAGTGTACTGGTATATTTCGTGATAAAGAAGCTCTTAGTGCCCATTTATTAGCCGGGGCTAAAAAAGTGGTGCTATCAGCACCGGCTAAAGGGAAAGAAATAAAAACAATAGTTTTAGGAGTTAACGAAAAAAAGATTAGAAAATCAGATCATTTAGTTTCTTGCGCTTCTTGTACTACTAATTGTTTGGCGCCAGCAACAGAACTTATTAAAAAGCGTTTTGGTATTAAAAAAGCATTAATGACCACTATTCATTCTTATACCGCTGGCCAGAATTTAGTTGATGGTCCTAATAAAGATAAGCGTCGTGGTCGGGCAGCGGCTTTGAATATCGTACCTACCACTACCGGTGCGGCTATAGCCACCTCAGAAGTTATTCCTAGTTTAAAAAATAACTTTGACGGTTTAGCGATGCGCGTTCCTACCCTGGTTGGTTCTTTATGCGATGCTGTTTATCTGCTTAAGAAAAAAACCACTAAGGAAGCAGTTAATAAAGTTTTTTCTCAAGCGGCTAGCGGAAAATTAAAAGGAATTTTAGAGGCCTGTAATGAAGAGATAGTTTCTTCTGATATAGTTGGTAATTCTCATAGTACCATTATTGATTTACCTTCCACCAAACTTATAGGTGGCGATTTATTAAAAGTAGTATCCTGGTACGATAATGAATGGGGATATTCCAATCGTTTAGTTGAGCTGGCTGTTTATATATCTAAATTTATAAAATAATCAAATTTATAAATTCAATAATATAATTAATAATTAAACAATAAAACATATGAGATTAAAAGATAAAGTAGCAATAGTAACCGGAGCCGCTTCTGGTATTGGCAAAGCTACAGCCAATTTGTTTGTTTCTCAAGGAGCTAAAGTTGTTTATTCTGATATTTATGAAAGCTCTGAAGGGTTAGAATTAAAAGAAGGCTCAGCTTTTTATTTTCGTTGCGATGTTTCCAAGAAAGAAAATATAGAAGCTTTAATAAAAAAAACTTTGGATAAATTTGGTCGTTTGGATGTAATGGTAAATAATGCCGGTATTGGCGGTTTAGGTGGAATTTTGGAAGCAACTCATGAAGATTGGGATAAGACAATAAAGATAAATCTTTATGGTGTTTTCTATGGTAGTCAGCTAGCAGCTAAATCAATGAAGGAAAAAGGCATAGAAGGTTCAATTATTAATATTAGCTCTATTTTAGGGACTGTGGGCATGGCGCAAACAATTGCTTATTCTTCTTCCAAGGGTGGAGTTGTTCAACTTACTCATGCCGCTGCTTTAGATTTAGCCCCTTATAACATTAGAATAAATGCGGTTGCTCCAGGTTTCATTAAAACTAAGATGACTGAAGGTGTTCTTAGCGATGATAAGTTTAACGAGATGGTGACAAATAATACTCCTTTAGGTCACATTGGCGAACCTAATGATATTGCTCAGGCTGTTCTTTATTTAGCTAGCGATGAGTCTAAATATATAACCGGCACTGTTTTGCATGTTGATGGCGGCTGGACGGCGCGTTAAAGGCATGAAAAGTCAAAGTATAATTGAAAAGATTGAAAATGCTGGTTTAGTCGGGCGAGGTGGAGCTAATTTTCCAACTGCTAAAAAATGGCTAATAGTTAAAAGTGCTTTAAGAAGGGTTTCCGGAGGTTATATAGTGGTTAATGCTGCCGAAGGAGAGCCCGGGGTAAAGAAGGACGCTTTTTTGCTTAAAAATGAAGCACCAACAGTGATAGATGGTATAAATTTGGCTTATAATTTTTTGGGGAAGAATAAAATAAAGACAGTTTATTTTTATATCAATAGAAAATACTATAATTTATACAGTAAATCTCTGTTTGCCGTTTTAAAATCAGAAAAAAAATATTTATTTTTAGCTAAAAAAATTAAATTTTTTATCAAACCGTTAAGTCCAAGCTATATTGGTGGCGAAGAGAGCGCGGTTTTGAATATAATAGAAGGAAATAGGGCGGAGCCTAAAAAAAGACCGCCTTTTCCGGCCGAAAAGGGAATTAATAATTTACCAACTTTAGTTAATAATGTAGAAACTTTGTATAGTGTTAGCCTGATTTCAAAGAATAAATATCAAGGCAAGCGTTTATATACAATTTCGGGCGCGGTTAAATATAAGGGCGTCTATTCTTTACCAGCTGATGCTAGTGCTGAAGATATTTTACGAGCGACTGATAATTATCCCGATTTTGATTTTTTTGCTATACTTGGCGGAGAGGTTTGCGGCGAAGTATTGGACAAAAATCAGCTTTTAGCGCCAATTGAAGGCTCTGGTTTTATTATGGTTTTTAATAAAGAGAAGACTGATAAGGATAAGTTGCTTAATTATTGGCTTAAATATTATGAAACAGAAAGCTGTGGTTTATGTACACCTTGTCGGGAAGGAAGCTATCGTCTTAGGGAGATGCTGAAAAAGGGAGAAATTAATAAGAAAAAATTCATTGATTTACTTGATAATTTAGAGCAGGCTAGTTTTTGTTCTTTAGGATCATCTCTGTCCCAGACTGTAAAAAGTTATTTAGAAAATATTTATAAACAAAAATAAAAAATAGAAATTATATTTAATGATTCACATTAAAATTAATAATAATAAATTAATAGTTAAGCCAGGTGAAACTATATTAGAAGTAGCGCTTAAAAATAATATCAAAATTCCTTTTCTTTCCTACCATCCGGATTTAAAAAATAAAGGCGGAGATAGAATATCTTTAATAGAAATAAAAGGGGAAAGGAAATTGCAAGCGGCTGATTCTACATTAGTAAGGGAGGGGATGGAAATATTAACAGAATCAGAGAAAGTTAGAAAAATGAGGCGTTTGAATATTGAGCTCCTATTTGCTTCTCATATTGAAAAATGTGCAGATTGCACTTTGCGTTTTAATTGTGGTTTATTGAACTTGGCGCGTGATTATAATATTAAAATAACTGAATTTACTGATAGAAAATATAATCGTAAAACTTATAAATTTTCCAATGCCGTAGAAATAGATGGTAGCCAATGTATTGATTGTGGTAATTGCATAGAAGCTTGTGCTTTGCAAGGAATTGAATTTTTGCATTTTGACGGTAATGGCTACAAACAGGAGGTTAAACCAGTAGCTGATAAGAATAAAGCTTGTATTTATTGTGGCCAATGTACTAATGTTTGTCCGGTAGCAGCTGCTCAAGAGCAAACTCAATGGCTAGAAGTAGAAAAAGCCCTTGAAAATAAGGATAATATTATGGTAGCTCAGTTTGCACCGGCTGTTAGAGTTTCTTTAGGCGAAGAATTTGGTTTACCCTATGGCACAAACTGTGCTAAAAAAATAAACACAGCTTTAAAAAAAATCGGTTTTTCTTATGTTTTTGATATAAATTTTGGTGCTGACATTACCACTATGGTAGAGGCTGAAGAACTTTTAGAAAGGTTGGATAGCAAGAAAGCGATTTTACCAATGATGACTTCTTGTTGTCCATCTTGGGTTGCTTATGTTGAATTTTATCACCCTGAACTCATTCCTTGTCTTACTACCTCTCGTTCACCTCATATTCATAGTGCCGGAGCTATAAAAAGCTATTTTGCTAAGAAAAATAAATTAAGCGACAAAAAGATAAAAATACTTTCAATTGTTCCTTGTACTGCCAAAAAACACGAGGCTGGACGAAAAGAACTATTTTATAAAAATAGGCGCTTAGTAGATTATGTCTTGACGGTAAGAGAATTTGCTTTTATGCTGAAAAAGCAGGGGATTGATCTAGCGACACTTAAAGATAGCGAAACAAATTCTTTATTTAACGATGGTTCTGGGGCGGCTGCCATTTATGGCACTTCCGGCGGAGTAATGGAATCAGCTCTACGCTCAGCAGTTGTTTTATATAATAAAAATAAAAAAGAGAGAACTATTTTGCCTAAATTAGAATTTAAAGAAGTAAGAGGGTTAAAAGGAATAAAAGAGGCAACAGTTAATTTAGGTAGAAAAAAACTAAAAGTAGCAGTTGTAAGCGGTATTGGTAATTTTCCCAAGATTATTACTAAATTAAAAAATTATCATTATATTGAAGTTATGGCTTGTCCTGGCGGTTGCCTAGGCGGTGGTGGACAACCTTTTCCTACTACTTTTGAGATTAAGAAGAGACGTAGCCAAGGTTTGTATAAGATAGATCTTGATAAGAAGATGCGTCGAGCCCATGAAAATCAGGTAATGTTAAATTACTATAAATGGGTAAAAGACAAAAAAATGACAACTAAGCTTATTCATACTAAATTTTTTGCTAAAAGAAAAAAATAAGATTATAATTATTTCATGAAAATACCAAAATTTGTCCTTAATACAACCAAGGCTATTAAAAAACAGGGATTTGAAACCTATATCGTAGGTGGTTGCGTACGTGATTTTTTAATGGAAAAAGATCCCCAAGATTGGGATATAACTACCAATGCCAAACCTGATGAACTAATTAAAATTTTTCCTAATGCTAAATATAATAACTCTTTTGGAACTGTAATTTTGCCGATTAGAAAAGAAATAGGCATAGAAAAGAAGGGAAAAGTAAGGGCAGTTTTGGAAATAACTACTTATCGCAGCGAAAGTAATTATTCTGATCGCCGCCATCCTGATAAAATTAATTTTGAAGATTCTTTGGAAAAAGATTTATCTCGTCGTGATTTTACAGTTAATTCTTTAGCAATTGATCCGGATAAACCCCAAGAAATAATTGATATTTATGGCGGTAAGAAAGATATAAAGAGAAAAATTATTAGAGCTATTGGTGAACCGGCAGACAGATTTAAAGAAGATGCTCTGCGTATGTTAAGAGCGATTCGCTTCAGTTCTCAATTAAATTTTTCTTTAGAACCAAAAACCCAGCGCGCTATTGTAAGATTAGCCGGCAGCATTAAATTTATTTCCAAAGAAAGGATACGAGACGAACTGATTAAAATATTAGCTTCAAAGCACCCGGCAGCCGGGATTTTGTTACTTCATAATAACAAACTATTACAATATATTATTCCTGAGTTAGAACAAGGAGTTGCAGTTAAGCAAGATAGGCATCATATTTATCCAGTTTTTAAACATAATGTTCTAGCTTTGAAATATTGTCCTAATTCTGATTGGCAGGTGCGCCTAGCCGCTCTTCTTCATGATGTTGCCAAGCCTAAAACCAAAAAGATAATCAATAATATTTCAACTTTTTATAATCATGAGTATTTAGGAGCTAAAATGGTTGACAGAATAATGTTGAGATTAAAATTTACCAATGAAGATAGAGAGAAGGTGGTTAATTTGGTAAAAAATCATATGTTTTATTATAATGTCGGAGAAGTTACCGCTGCCTCGGTTAGGCGCTTAATCGCTAAAGTTGGACGGGAGAATTTATCTGATTTGATTGATTTAAGGGTAGCAGACCGTTTAGGTTCGGGTATTACTAAGGCTATGCCTTATAAATTAAGGCATCTACAATATATGATGGAGAAAGTTCAACATGATCCGGTGTCGGTTAAAATGTTGAAGGTAAACGGAGATGATTTAATGTCAAAGCTCGAAATAAAACCTGGTCCTAAAATCGGCGCTATTTTGGATGTTTTACTTAGCGAGGTAATAGAGGAACCCAAAAAAAACGATAGAAAAATTTTATTGGCAAGAGCAGAAAATCTTAATAATCTTAATTTAAAGACGTTGCGTAAAAAAGCCAAGGAAGTAATAGAGGAAAAGAGGCAGGAAGAGGATAAGAATATAAAAAAGCAATTTAGAGTTTAAATTAAATCTAAACTTGTTAAATATTTAATAATAAATTAGAATAAAGTAAATTAAAACTATGCTAAAAAAAATATTTTTATTTCTTTTCTTTTTTATTTTTATTTTAATAATTAGCGCTTGTTCTAATGTAAATAATATGAGAATTTTAGACGGTCAAAAAGATTTAGCAAAACAGTACTCTAAAGCTATTATAAATACTAGTTTAGGAGCTATTACGGTTGAATTTTATAGTGAAGATTCACCTATTACCGTTAATAATTTTTTAAATTTGGCTCAAGAAGGGTTTTATGATGGAACTAAATTTCATCGGGTTATAGATGATTTTATGATTCAAGGCGGTGATCCTAATAGTAAAGGTGATAATATAAACAGTTATGGTATTGGCGATCCAGGTTATAAATTCGCCGACGAGATAAATAACCATAAATTAGTAGCCGGAAGTTTGGCAATGGCTAACTCCGGCCCTAACACTAATGGTTCACAATTTTTTATTGTCACTAAGTCAGAAACTCCCTGGTTAGATGGTCTTCATACTAATTTTGGTCAGGTAGTAAAAGGTATGGAAATTGTTAGACAGATAGAGAGCATTGAAACAGGAGTTAGGGATATTCCTTTAGAGCCGGTAGTTATTAATTCAATTGAATTAGTAAAATAAAAATGTATGATAGTATATTTAGATAATGCCGCTACAACAAAACTCGATCCTCGTGTATTAAAAAAAATGCAACCTTATTTTAGTGAAAAATACGGTAACCCAGCTTCCATTCATACTTTAGGGCAGGAGGCTTTTTCTGATTTAGAACTAGCTAGAGAAAGGATAGCTAAAATTTTAGGAGCAGATAAAAAAGGGGTTGTTTTTACTTCAAGTGCCACCGAGGCCAGTAATATGATAATTAGAGGTGTGGCTTTAGCTAATAAGACTGAGAAAAAAAATAGGATAATAATATCAGAAATAGAGCATTCCTGTGTTAGGGAAACTGTTAAAAAATTATCTCAAGAGGGATTTAAAATTGATTATTTACCGGTTGATAAAAATGGTTTGGTTACTCCGAATAGTTTAAGAGAAATAATAGGGAAGGATACGATTTTAGTTTCAGTTATGGCTGTTAATAATGAAATCGGTATAATTCAAGATATAGAATCTTTAGCCGAGATAGCTCATAAAAACGGTGCTTATTTTTATAGCGACGCTGTCCAAGCCGTTCCTTATCTTAAACTTGATATCAAAAAAATGAACCTTGACTTTATTAGTTTGTCCGCTCATAAACTTTATGGCCCTAAAGGTGTAGGTTTAGCTTATATAAATCCAAATATAAAGATTAACCCTATTATTGTTGGTGGAGGCCAAGAAAATTATTTGCGTTCTGGCACTTGCAATATGCCGGGAATAATTGGATTTAGCGAAGCTCTATTTTTAGCTTATCAAGAAAGAAACGAATATTTGAAAAAGATAAAAGAATTAAAAGATTATTTATGGCAGCAGTTAAAGAAAGAAATTCCAAAAATTAAATTAAACGGCAGTTTCAAAAACCGCATTCCGGCCAATTTAAATATTATGTTTAGCAATGTAGAAGGTGAAGCGATTCTAATTGATTTATCGCAAAAAGGAATATGTGTTTCTACCGGATCTGCTTGTTCAGCCTCTAATTTGCGTGCTTCTCATGTTTTGAAAGCCATGGGATTAGAAAAAAATTATTTAAATAGCAATATTCGTTTTTCTTTAGGGCGCTTCAATACTAAAAAAGAAATAGATTATACTGTTAAGGCTTTAAAACAAACAGTGAAAAGATTGCGCCATTTTTCTCCTATAGAATAAGTTTATCAGCAAAAATTCTTATTAAACGAAAAAAAACCAATTTTTTTAAATTGATTTTTAAGTCATTAGCATTTTTAAGTAGTACCAGTTAAATTTTTTTGTATTGGTAGCTTTTCTTTTCTTTTTTTTATATTTTTCTAATAAGCATCCAAAAACAAAAAAAACAAAACCAACTGTTATACCGATTATAACAGTAATAAGAGTACTTATGCCAGGAAAAAGTCCGGCATGAAGTAGTGAGCTTCCTAAAAAACCAGTTTCCATTGCTAAGAATATTTTAACAGTGAGCCAATTCCTTTTTCTTTTTAAAGGTTTAATTAACTCATCATAGTCGTATCCTAGACTGAAAGCTGTTAAAATAACACCTATTAAACTAATAACATAACTTAAAAGAAAAGAGAGAAAAGAGATTGCTATAAGCTGTTTTAAAAGATCTTTATATCTTTTTTTCATGGTACATAATTTTTAAAGTTCTATTTTTGTTTATTTTAATATATTTTTACAATTATGTCAATATGTATGTAGGTACTAGATTTGCTAGATTTTATTTATTCTTTGTAGTAGAATTATTAAATAAAACGAAAAATAAATTTTAATATATGTCTTTAAATTATACTAAAAAAACTTTAGATCATTTTCTAAAGCCAAGAAATATTGGTAAGATTAAAAAACCAGATGGTTATGCCCGGATAGGTAATATGGTTTGTGGTGATCAATTAGATTTTTTTTTAAAAGTAGAAAAAGGTAGAATAAAAGATGTCAAATTCTTATCCTTTGGTTGCGCTTCAAATATTGCTACTGCCTCAGTAATGACAGAAAAAGTAAAAGGTATGACTCTTGATCAAGCGAAAAAGTACCCTTGGCAGAAAATTACCGATGATTTAGGAGGATTACCCCAGCAAAAGATCCACTGTTCGGTAATGGCGATTCAAGGTTTAAAAAAAGCAATTTTGGATTATGAGACCAGAGTTAAAAAAACAAAGAAATCAGATCAAGACTAAAATAAACATATGCTTATTGAAGTGATATAATATTTTAATTAAAAAACGCCCATCTTATAAAAGAGGGCGTTTTTAATCACATTTTCTATATCTTAGGATATCTTAGAATCTTTTTTCCATGGGACGAGCCTCATTGACTACAATGCGGCGTCCGTCTAGTTCTTGATTGTTGTACATCTCTATCGCTTTATCAGCATCCGCTTCATTTTCCATTTCTACAAAACCAAAACCTTTGGATCTTTGTGTCATGCGATCAGTGATAATGACGGCGGATAAAACTTTTCCAGCTTTTGCGAAAGCATCAGCTAAACTTTGCTCAGTTGTCTTGAAAGACAAACCGCCGACGAATAATTTTTTCATTTGGTTTACTTATTTTTATTTTTAACAAATGTAAGACGACCTTTTATTAGCAAAGAAAGAGCGGATAAGGATCCGCCCTTTCTAAAAAATTGCTTACCTACAAAATAAGTATATCTTATTTATAATATTAAGTCAATAGCAAGGGTTTAATCGGTTTAATCAGGTTTAAGAAATTGATATTTTTATACCTGGGCTCATAGATGAGGCTAAAGTAGCACTTTGAATAAATATTCCCTTAGCTGAATTAGGTTTTAGTTTTTTGACTGAATCCAGAAAAGCTTGATAATTTTCTATTAGTTTACTATTACTAAAACTGACTTTACCAATAACAATATGTAAATTACCAGTGTCGTCATTTTTAAAGCTAACTTTACCTTTTTTTAATTCTTTTATGGCCTTGACTGGATTAGGGGTAACAGTGTCGTTTTTAGGGGAGGGCATTAGGCCTCTAGTTCCTAAAATTTTTGCAATAATAGCTAATTTTTTCATCATTATCGGTTCAGCTACCGCTACTTGGAAATCGGTTTTTTCGCTTTTTTTGATTTTTGCAATTAATTCTTCGCCACCAACAAGATCAGCCCCAGCTTCTTTAACCACTTTTTCGTTTTCAGGAGAAACAAAAGCAGCCACTCTAACGGTTTTACCAGTTCCATGAGGCAAATTGACAGCGCCTCTTATTTGTTGGTCGCTTTTTTTAGTGTTAATTCCTAAGCAAAGATGGATTTCTACTGAAGCGTCAAATTTCGTCGTGCTTATTTTTTTTATAATTTCCACTGCTTCTTTTATAGGATAATTTTTATTTTTATTATAAAAAGAAGAAAAATCTTTTTTTATTTTGACTTGTTTTTGTTTTTTATCTTTTTTCTTAATCATATTTTCGTGGTAAAGGCGTTTAATTTCTTTAAACTTCCACAATTATTATTAATTAGTATTATTTAATCTCTACCCCCATTTGTCGCGCAGTTCCGGCTATTATTTTTTTAGCTGCTTCTAAATTTTTAGCATTTAAATCAGGCATTTTTATTTCCGCGATTTCTGCTAGTTGTTTTTCAGTTATAGATCCTATCTTTTCAGCTAAGGGTTTACCAGAACCTTTTTTAATTCCGGCCATCTTTTTAATGAGCTCGGCCGCTGGCGGGGTTTTGAGGATAAAATTATAACTTCTGTCTTCAAAGACAGTTATTTCTACAGGAATAATATCTCCTGTCTTATCTTTAGTTTTATCATTAAATTCTTTACAGAATTCAGCAATATTCAAGCCGTGTTGACCTAAAGCTGGACCAATAGGGGGAGCTGGGCTAGCTTGTCCGCCAGATATTTGCAGTTTTATTTTAGTCTTTATTTTTTTTGCCATATTTTTCATTTTGAGCGTAGAAGCACCGCTCACCTTTAATTATTACAAGTAATTTTTAGGTTTTCTTTATTTGCAAGAAATCAAGTTCTACCGGAGTTTCTCGCCCGAATAAGGATACAGATACTTTGACTTTACCTTTAGCTTCATCAATAGCAGTAACTTTACCCTCCATATTTTTGAAAGGACCTTCATTTATTTTTACCGGTGAACCAATTTCAACATCTATTTGAAATTTAGGATCTTCTACGCCCATTCTTTTCTGTAGAGCTTTAATTTCAGTTTCGCTTATCGGCGTAGGAATAGTGCCACTACCAATAAAGCCGGTAACATTAGGTGTATTTCTAACTATATACCAAGATTCGTCAGTAACCATCATTTCCACTAAAATATAACCAGGAAAGATTTTTTCTTCAATAACTTTTCGTTTGCCGTTTTTAATTTTTATTTTCTTCTCAGTAGGAATTAAAACATTGAATATTTTATTTTCCATATCCAAAGACTCCACTCTCTGTTTTAAATTTTGAGCGACATTTTCTTCGTATCCGGAATAAGTATGTATAACATACCAGCGGCGGCCTTGGTTTAAAAGTTGTTTGGCCATAAAATTTATATAGAGCTATATATTTAAATTTTTTAGATTACTAATTTGAAACCGAAATTGAAGATATAATCCAAAGCTCCTAGAAAAGCAGCTACAGACAAACTAATAATAATTACTAAAACCGTATAGCGGTAAGTTTCTTTTTTACTAGGCCAAGTCACTTTTTTCATTTCAATACTAGACTCCTTAATATATTTTATCAGTTTATTCATATAAAGCTAAAATAAGTAATTAAAAATAGCCTCGTGGCCACTTTATATATCTAATTAAATAATACAGAATAAGAGTGGCTATGTCAATAGCGAGAAGTTTTTATAGGTAAATATATAAATTTTTTCAAAATAACGTTTATTTTTAGCTTTGAGTTGGGAAACTCATTTTCTAAGCTAATTTTACTATTATTTTTGTTTTTTTTATTACATTATTTTCTGCAGAGCCTTTTTTATTGCTTTTTCCGCTTAAACAGGATAAAATAAAATAAATTAAATAATTTAGTTTTTATTTTTTATAATGGTATTATTTTGATATGGTGAGTCCTAATTTAATAAAAAAACAGAGTTTTGAAGAACCGTTTGAGCTTAATGACAATACAAAGAAGTTGTTTCAGATTATTTACAGCGAGAAAAGCCAAGAAGAGGAAATGAGTGACAGTGAGCCCAAAATAAAAGTTTCCGAATTGATTTCTCGCTTGTCTTTTTTTTATGAAAAGATAAGGAATGCGGTTGATTATGATGAGGATCATCTCTTGCGCAAAAATGCCATTGCCAGAATTTTACGACGCCAAGTGATTATTGAAGGCGTAATAAAAGAAGTTGATAGTTCAAGTTTATCCCAACATCTTTTAACCGAGCTTATAAGGGGAGGGTACTTGCCGAATAACCAGATTCCGGAAAGAAAAATTCAGGAAGTGGCTGATTTATTAGAAAAATATATACAGCTTAAAAACCAGATTATTTTAAAGATAAATTCAGCCCTTAATTTAAAAGCCAACGTTTCTGGTACTAAGCAGCTTCTACAAAAAAAGAACAATGTCATTCGTTGGCTTTTAAGCTTGGCCGCTTGTGAAATTGAAGATAGTTTGTCATCAGATAAAGTTAAGCAGATGATAGTAAATAGTCTATTTGACGTTTTGCGTCGCGATATTGCTCTACTCGATGATTCTCCTTATAAAAAAGATTTAGAAATTCAGATTTATTTAAGCATCAGCCGAAAATTTTTAAAACTGGATAAAGACATGTTGAGCTTTGTTTTGTTTAAGTATTATAATGATTCTTGGCTTGATTTAAATGAAGGAAAAGAAGACCTTGATAGAGAGAAAGAGATTAATAAAATTGTTGCTAAGATTGATTTGATTATAAATAAGATAGAAGAACAGCTAAAACACCCTTTAATTAGGGATTTAGATAAAATAGTCAGGCGCTATGCCCTTTATTTTACAATTTTAGCCGATACTATTTCTAAAGATCCATTGAAGACATATAAAGCGGCTCAGCAAGGAAAAAAAACTTTTTATAAGCTTCTGGTTAGAACCTGTCATCAAAAATACAAAAAAGCTAAATCTCGTTTGTGGCGGGCAGCTTTAAGGAGCATTATTTACATTTTTTTAACCAAATCAATTTTTGTTTTTTTAATAGAAGTTCCGGCGATAAAGTGGTTCGGTGAACCTTTAAATCCGGTTTCTTTGGCGATTAATATAGCCTTCCCGGCAGTTTTGTTATTTTTCATTGTCTTTTTTACCCCTAAACCAGGTGAAAATAATACAGAAAAAATAATAGCTGGTATAAAGCAGGTGGCTACTTCAGGTAAGAGTAATAAGCAGCCGCTTTATATTCGTAAGAAAAGAAAGCGAGGAGTGATTACTAATTTTATTTTTAATCTTATTTATACGGCCGCCTTTATGGTATCAGTATATATTATCATTAAAGCCCTGGCTTTTATTAATTTTACCTGGGTTAGTGTGATTGTTTTTTTATTTTTCTTAGCTTTTGTCAGTTTTTTCAGCATTATTGTTTCGCGCGGTGTCAAGGAGCTTATGATAATTGAGCGTCGGGAGAACTTGTTGACTTTTCTAGTTGATTTATTCTATATGCCAATAATTTTGGTAGGACGGTGGCTATCTAATAATATGTCCCGGGTAAATGTTTTTATTTTCGTTTTTGATTTTATAATTGAAGCGCCTTTTAAAATTTTAGTTGATGTGGCAGAAGATTGGACTAAATATGTTCGAGAAAGGCGTGATAATATGGAATAATTTTATGGGAATATTAAATATAGTAGCAACCCCGATTGGCAATCTTGAAGATATTAGTTTGCGCGCTTTGCGAATTTTAAAACAGGTTGACTTGATTTTGTGCGAAGATACTAGAGTCGCTAAGAAATTACTATCCCATTATAGAATAAGCACTCCGCTTTTATCTTATCACCAACATTCAGGTTTTTTGAAAATTGAAAAAATAATAAATAAATTAAAAGAAGGAAAAGAATTAGCCTTAATTAGCGATGCCGGTACACCGGGCGTGTCTGATCCTGGTAGCCAGCTAATATCAGTTATTAGAAAAGAACTGGAGGAGGATGTAAAGATCGTTAGTATTCCCGGTCCCTCTGCTTTATTAGCGGCAATATCTTTAGCTGGGGTTGGTTTTGATCGTTTTTGTTTTTTAGGATTTTTACCACACAAGAAAGGTCGTCAATCGCTTATCAAGAAAATTGTTATCAGTAATTCACCTTTTATCTTTTATGAATCAAAGCACCGAATTACTAAACTGCTCAAAGAAATAGTAGATAAATCCAAAGAAACAAATAAGTCTAAAAAGTTGATTGTTTTTAGAGAAATAACCAAGTTACATGAAAGTTGCTACCAAGGTTCCGCAGAAGAGATTTTAGCTATTTTAAATTCTGATTCTAATAATTTAAAAGGAGAATTCGTTGTTTTGGTTAGAGATAAAGGTAAATTTTAATTTTTAACTTGAAAATAATTAGCCGTTCACTAGCTATGGAACAAAAGAATAACCGTGAAAAAAATAATAATTTTTATATTTCTACGACTCTGCCTTACATAAATGCCGAGCCCCATATTGGTTTTGCCGCGGAAATTATTAAGGCCGATGTTATTGCCCGTTTTCATCGCCAAGCGGGGAAAGAAGTTTTTTTTAATACCGGTACTGATGAGCACGGTTTGAAAATTTATCAAAAAGCCCAAGAAAAAAACGTATCTATAAAAGAATATTGCGATCTTTATTCTACTAAATTTTTACCTTTGAAAGATAAGCTTAATCTCTCTTATAATAAATTCATTAGAACCACTGACAAAAAACACCAGGAAGCAGCGCAAGAATTTTGGCGGATTTGTCTTAAAAACGGTGATATTTACAAAAAGAATTATAAAGTTAAGTATTGCGTTGGCTGTGAAATGCAAAAAACTGATTCTGAATTAGAAAACGGTCGTTGCCCTTTTCATCCTAACCAAGAACTGGAATTGATTGATGAGGAAAATTATTTTTTTCGTTTTTCCAAATATCAAGATAAATTATTAAAATTATATGATCAGGAAGATTTTATTTTACCCAGCTCCCGTCTTAAAGAAATAAAAGCTTTTGTTTCTTCGGGTTTACAGGATTTTAGTATTTCTCGCCAAAAGGATAAGATGCCACACGGCGTACCGGTTCCTGGAGATAAGGAGCAAGTAATGTATGTTTGGTTTGATGCTCTAGTTAATTATATTTCTACTTTAGGCTGGCCAAAAAATAAAGATAATTTTGCTAAATTTTGGCCGGCAGTTCAGGTTTGCGGTAAAGATAATCTTAGACCACAGGCAGCTATGTGGCAAGCAATGTTAATGTCGGCCGGATTAGCACCTTCCCGCCAAATTTTAGTTTTTGGCTTTTTAACAATTAACGGTCGGAAGATAAGCAAGAGTCTAGGGGATGCTATAAGCCCTTATAAATTAGCGGATAAATACGGTGGCGATGCTCTTCGTTATTATCTATTGGCGGAAATATCCACCTTTGAAGATGGTGATTATTCAGAAGATAAATTTAAAATTCGTTACAATGCGGATTTAGCTAATGGTCTAGGAAATTTAGTAGCTCGAATTGCTAATTTATTAGAAAAGAATAATATAAAGACAGATCTTAAAGTTAATTTAAAAGAAAAAGGGATTTTAGAAACTTACAGATTGTTACAAAAAGCAATGTCTCGCTATCGTTTAAATGAAGCTTTACAGATTATTTGGGAAAAAATCCAGGCGACTAACGAAGCTTTAAGCTGGCAATCGCCTTGGAAAATGTCAGCAACTGAAGATATCGCTAGTGTTTTAAAACCCTTAGCGCAGGATGTTTTAAATATAGCTTATTTATTAGAACCGTTTTTGCCGGTTATTTCTGTGAAGATCCAGACACAATTTTTTCAAAAACAAATAAAAAAAGGGGAGATTCTCTTCCCAAAAATAAACTAATATGTTAACTTTAGATTTAATTTTAGCCCTTGTTTTAATTCTCTTTTTCTTTAGCGGATTAAGCAAAGGTCTTATTCGCTCTTTAGGTCGAATTTTTGGTTTGATAATAGGCGCTTATATCGCCAGCCGTTTTTATCTAAATTTTTTTCAATGGGGAGGCGATTTATTAGAGATTAATGAATCAATCGGGAAAATTTTAGCTTTTGTTATACTTTTTATTGTTGCTACTCAATTAACTCATTTTTTGTTTTATTTAATTGAAAAAACTTTTAATTTATTAGCTTTTATCCCTGGTAGCAAATATATAAATAATATTTTAGGGGGAGTTTTGGGTTTTTTGGAAGGATCTTTGTTTTTAGGAATGATATTTTTCGTTATTTCTCGTTATACTGGAATAAGTGGTAGTTTTGGCGATATGATTAATAATTCTGTTATAATCCCTTGGCTCAATTTAATAGTTAATCTGATTTTGCCGATTTTACCTCAGGCTTTCAAGGCACTGCAATCAATTATTTAACAAATGATTTATTTACGAAAAAATATTAATGATTTAACAGCTTCTGATTATAAAAAGATATTAGACTGTTTAAAACAGGGTAAGGTAGCAATCTTGCCAACAGATACTATTTATGGATTAAGTTGTTTAGCAAGCAATAAAAAGGCAGTGAAAAAGATTTTTTCTTTAAAAAAAAGGCGGAAAAATAAACCCTTTATTATCTTAGTAGGCAGCTTATCCATGGCTTGCCGCTATGCCATTATTAATAAGGATAAAAAAGAGAAGATAAAAGCGATTTGGCAAGGAAGGCGGCCTACTACAGTAATTATGCCGGCCAAAATTGGTTTATTGCCCAATATTGTTAGTCCGCAAGGAACTATTTCTTTGCGTTTGCCTAAATCTAATTTTTTAATTAAAATAATAAAGAGATTAAACGCGCCGCTTATTTCTACCAGCTTGAATATTAGCGGACGAGTTCCTCTTATTAGCTTAAAGAATTTAAATCAAATTTTTTTAAAAGATAAGCCCAGCCTGGTAGTTGATAACGGTTCTTGTCATCGACGTAGGCCTTCACGTATTTTAGATTTGAGTCAAAAAGAAGTAAAAATAATTAGATAACAAATTTAGATATGTATATTAGTAAGAAAAAGATTAATAAATTTATTCTCTTTTTATTATTCACTGTATTAGTAGGAGGAATTTTTTTATTTGGTTTCTATTTAGGTGGAATTAATAATAATGTTTTCAGTCTAGCTTATTCTGAAGAAGCTAAAAATACAGCTTTGAATAATAATAAAGATTATTTTGATTTTAATTTGTACTTTGAAGTTTGGAACAGTATAAAAGATAATCATGTCGACAAGAATAAAATTAAAGATCGAGATCTTTTTTATGGCTCTTTAGAAGGTTTAACCGGCGCTACTAACGATCCTTATACTATATTTATGAATCCAGAATTAACTAAAGAATTTTATGAAGATTTATCCGGTACTTTTGAAGGTATAGGAGCAGAAATTGGAATGAGAAACGAAATAGTAACCGTAATTGCCCCTTTAGATGGTATGCCGGCTCAAAAAGCTGGCTTGAGAGCGGGAGATAAAATTTATGCTATTGATGGTGAATCAGCTTTAGGATTGACCGTTAATGAAGCGGTAAAAAGGATAAGGGGAGAAAAAGGGACAGAGGTTACTTTGACGATTATAAGAGGTGAGAACAAGCCGCTTGATATCACCATTGTTAGAGATATGATTTTTGTCGCTAGTGTCAAATCAGAAATGCTAGCAGATAATATTTATTATATCAAAATCAGTAATTTTAATGATGATACTCAAAGTTTATTTAATCAAACAGTGGTGGAAATTCTGCTTAAGCAGCCTGAGGGAATAATTTTGGATTTGCGTAATAATCCTGGTGGTTATTTAGAAACAGCAGTTTATATAGCCAGTGAATGGATAGAAGCTGGTCCCATAGTGGCAGAACAATTCGGTGAAAATCGCCGAGCTGAACATCCATCTAATGGCAGCGCCAGACTAAGTAGTTTTCCAACAGCTGTTTTAATAAATGAAGGTAGTGCTTCGGCCTCGGAAATATTAGCCGGCGCTTTACGAGACTATGGGAAAGCTACTATTTTAGGCAAACAGAGTTTTGGTAAAGGATCAGTACAAGCTGTTAAAGATTTGAGTGATGGTTCATCTTTAAAAATTACTATTGCTAAATGGTTGACGCCGGAAGGAGATTATATACATGATAAAGGTATCGCTCCGCAGATTGAGATTGATTTTACCGAAGATGACATTAATAATGATCGTGATCCTCAACTTGATGGGGCAGTAGAGTTTATTTTGGAAAGAAAAAGATAAAAAAGGTGTTAAAATAATAAAAATGTCAAATAGTATGATTGTTAAAACTAAAAAATCTCAACAAGTCAAGAAAATAAGCAATGAAACTAAATATATTTTTGTAGTTGGTGGTGTAATGTCAGGAGTAGGTAAGGGAGTGACTACCGCTTCTATTGGTCAAATTTTACAGGCTAGAGGCTATAATATCAGTATTATTAAAATAGATCCATATATTAATGTTGATGCCGGTACTATGAATCCGATTGAACACGGTGAAGTCTTTGTTACTGAGGATGGTGATGAAACTGATCAAGATATTGGTAATTATGAGCGTTTTTTAAACAAAAATATTTATCGGGAAAATTATATGACTACCGGGCGCATCTATCAGTCAGTTATTCTCCGAGAGCGTAATTTAGAATATAAGGGGAAATGTGTACAAGTAGTGCCTCATATTCCAATGGAAGTAAGAGACAGAATAGAGAAAGCAGTAAGTAAAACCAAGGCAGAGATAATGATTATTGAAATTGGCGGTACCGTGGGAGAATATGAGAATCTATTGTTTTTAGAAGCGGCTCGTGTCATGAAGCTTTATGAACCTAAAAATGTTTTATTTGTTATGGTTTCATATCTTCCTATTCCTAAGAAAATTGGAGAAATGAAAACTAAACCGACTCAGCATGCGGTTAGGAATTTACAGGGCGCTGGAATTCAACCAGATTTTTTAGTAGCCAGAAGCGAAAAGCCGATTGATTCTACTAGAATAGAAAAATTATCAATAAATTGTAATGTACCCGCTAATAATGTAATTTCCGCTCCTGATGTTGATTCTATTTACGATATTCCTTTAAGTTTTGAAAAAAATAATTTAGGTAGTCGTATTTTAGAAAAATTTAATTTGCCGGATAAAAAGATAAATAATGATAGTTGGCGTAAAATGACCCAAGCGATTAAGGTAAAAAGTCCGGAAATAAATATTGGCATAGTAGGAAAATATTTCGCCAGTGGTGATTTTGAATTAGCAGATTCTTACATTTCTGTAATTGAGGCAGTAAAGCATGCTTCTGCCTATAATCATTGTCAGACTAAAATACATTGGCTGGGAGCAGAAGACGTTGAGAAAAAGGGAAACAAAGTTTTTAAAACTTTAGATGGGATTATTATTCCTCAGGGCTGGGGAAAACGGGGTTCAGAAGGAAAGATAAAGGCAATTAAATATTGTCGGGAAAATAAAATTCCTTATTTTGGTCTTTGTTATGGTATGCAAATGGCAGTAATAGAATTTGCCCGCCATGTAGCTGGTTTAAAAGATGTTAATTCAGCTGAAATTAATTCCAAAGCCACTAACCCAGTTATTCACATTATGCCTGGTCAGGATGAATTAATAAAAGAAAAGGGTTATGGCGGGACTATTCGTTTAGGAGCTTGGCCTTGTTATTTACACCCCGGTACCAGATTAGCCGCATCTTATGCTAAATTTAACTCTGATAAAACAGTTTTAGAAAGACATCGCCATCGTTATGAATTTAATAATAATTATAAAGATGAGTTTAAGAAATTGGGTCTTGTAATTTCTGGTACATCACCGGATGGAAAAATAGTTGAGGCGATTGAGCTTTCCAATCATCCTTTTTTTATCGGGGTTCAATTTCATCCAGAGTATATTTCTCGTCCTTTATCCCCCCATCCTTTATTTGTGGAGTTTATAAGAGTTGCTAAGAAAAATTTAAAATAATAACCTAATAATAACATTAAAAATAAAATAGCCTTCATCAGGCTATTTTATTAAAATTTTTATACTTGATTATTTTTTAATGGTTATCTTTTTTGGTATGATATTGACGATTTTATTGCTTTTTAGGGTATTATTAAATTTTTTCAGTTTCTTGGTACTAAATTTAACAAATCCACTAATTGTTGCAAACAAAGTGTCATCTTTCCCTTTTTTAACATTTAATCCAGGATGATATTTGGTTCCGCGTTGTCTGATAATAATGGAGCCGGCCTTAGCCCATTCTCCATCTGTTAGTTTTATGCCGAGACGTCTACCTTTTGAATCGCGGCCAAGAGCAGTAGAACCACCGGCTTTCTTATGTGCCATATAGATTTTATCTAAAAAATACTAGCTATTTTAGCTTGTATTTTAAAATTTATTTTATCTTTTATTTAATAAATATAACAAAAGCTTAACAAATTGTCAAATACCCATAATTTTAGGTATGAAGATAAAAAAATTATTCTTTTTTTAGCCAATAAAAAGCTATTAAGAGCAGTTTTATTTTTTTCAAATTGTGTTATAATAAAAGTATAAAATAATTAAAAAATAATTATACAATTTTATAGTAAAAGTAGATAAAAACAAATGTATTGGCTGTGGTCTTTGTGCTAGCATATGCCCAGAGACTTTTCAAATGAACGCTGTTAATAAATCAGAAGTTATTAATCCAAAGATAACTGACTGTGCTAAAAATGCTGAGCAAAATTGTCCAGTTCAAGCTATTAGTTTAGAGTAAAAATAGATAAATATAATAATATGGCTATAGCCAGTGAATCTAAAAAAAACAATCCGGAGAATTTAAAAATAAATCCGGAGAATTTTAAAATATCCGAAGAGAATCAGGAAAATATTATTACGCCGGAAAATTTAGAAGCGCGCAGTGAAAAAAGGGAAGAAAGTTTAGATACTAGAAAAAAGGCTGATAAAACAGAAGTTAAAATTAGAGAAGAAGCAGAAATAAATACTATTTCTGGACAAGCTCTTAGTTTTCATAAACGCCGATCTCAAGAAATAGATAAGATTTTAGCCGAAGGTTTACATGAAATTTTTTTAAAGCTTAATCCGAAAAAACAGCAAGAATTCAAATTGGCTGGTGAAGAAACTGTAGAAAAAATAAATTCATTATTAGATAAAACTAAGATAAAGATTGGTAAAATAATAAATTTGATAAAAAAATGGCTGAAGATAATTCCTGGTATCAACCAATTTTTTTTAGAACAGGAAGCTAAAATAAAAGCTGATAAAATAATAAATTTAAAAGATAAAGTATAGAGTTTATGTTGACTTTTGAGATAACAGATTTTAATACTATTTGGCTTTATTTGTTTGCCGTTTTAGCGGTAGTGATAGCTATTTTTATAATTTTACGTTTGTTTAGGATAGTTTTTTCTAGACGCCGTTATTTCAATCACCATGTCTTTTCTGTCCGTATTCCTAAAGAAAAACCTGAAGATAAAAATAATAATAATTCTGTCCAAGAGCTAAGAGAAGAAATAGCCAAAGGCGAAGCCATATTTGCGGCTATTGGTGGATTAAAAGCTCAACACGGTTTCAAAGCTTGGTTGCTGGGACGTCAAGATCATGTTTCTTTTGAAATAGTGGCTGATTCTAAAAAAATTGTTTTTTATTTTGCTTGCGCTTCTGAAAGTTTTCGTTATTTAGAGCAACAAATTCATGCTCAGTATCCAGCCGCTTCAATTGAGGAAATAGAAGACTATAATTCTTTTGGTGTTCAGGGTCAAGTGTCAGCCGCTTATTTAAAAACTAGTAAAAGTTTTATTTTTCCTTTAAAAACTTATCAAGAAATGGAAGTCGATCCCATGAATTCTTTAATCAATGTTTTATCTAAATTGGAAAAAGGAGAGAGTTTGTCCTTACAATATTTAGTACGCAGTGCTAGGAGTTCTTGGCATGGAGCAGTGAGAAAAAAAGTGTTTCAGATACAGCAAAAGAATTCTGTTTCTGAGGGTTTGAAATCAAATATTTTAGATAAAGCCTTTTCTTTTATAAATCCACCTACAAAAAATAAAGGTCAAAATTTAGAGTCAAAGCCAGAAAGGCGCCTTAGCGCGATTGAAGAAGAGATGCTTAAAAAAATAGAAGAAAAAAATTTAAAAGCTGGTCTTGATGTTAATTTACGGGTGCTTAGTTTTTCTCAAAGCAAAGAAAAAGCCGATAGACATTTAGAAAATATTGCCAGCGCTTTTTCTGAATATAATAATTTTTCTTATGGTAATTCTTTCTCCAGAGCTAAGAAAAAGAATCAAGATAAGATTATAAAAGATTTTATTTATCGCCATTTTCGGGAAAAGAATAGTTTTCTTTTAAATAGCGAAGAATTAGCCAGTATTTTCCATTTACCTTTGCGAAGTGTGGAAACTCCTAATATTTTATGGCTAACAGCCAAATCAGCTCCGGCTCCAGCTGAAACTCCGGAAGAGGGAATTATTTTAGGGTATAATTTTTATCGCGGGTTTAAAAAAGAAATTAAGATTAAAAGAGATGATAGAAGACGCCACACCTATGTAGTTGGTAAGTCTGGTGTTGGTAAATCTGTACTTTTAGCTAATATGGCAATTCAGGATATTCAAAATGGTGAAGGGGTTTGCGTTTTGGATCCCCATGGTGATTTAATCCAAGATATTTTAGAGCGTATTCCGCCGGAAAGATCGGAAGATGTAATTATTTTTTCACCAGCTGATTTAGAAAGACCGCTAGCGCTTAATTTATTAGAATACGATTCGCGCTATCCAGAACAAAAAAGTTTTGTTATTAATGAGATGATAGGAATTTTTGATAAACTTTATGATTTAAAGTCAACCGGCGGGCCTATGTTTGAACAATATATGAGAAACGCAATGTTATTGGTAATGGAGGATCCTGCTTCTGGTTCTACTTTAATGGAAATCCCTAAAGTTTTAGCTGATGTCAATTTTCGGCGTTTAAAATTAGAAAGGTGTAAGAATAAAACAGTAGTTGATTTTTGGACTAAAGAAGCGGAAAAAGCTGGTGGTGAAGCGGCTTTAGCTAATATTGTTCCTTATATTACCTCTAAATTAACTTCCTTTATTTCTAATGATATGATGCGGCCGATAATAGGGCAGCAAAAAAGTGCTTTTAATCTGCGTGAAATTATGGATAAGCAGAAAATTTTATTGGTTGATTTGCCCAAGGGAACAGTTGGGGAAATGAATGCTTATCTTTTAGGGATGATCTTAGTAGGAAAAATTTTAATGGGTGCTTTATCCCGTACTGATTTGCCGGCAAAAAAAAGGAAAGATTTTTATCTTTATATTGATGAATTTCAGAATTTCACCACCAATTCCATTTGCCAGATACTGTCTGAAGCTAGAAAATACGCTCTAAATCTGGTTGTTGCCCATCAGTATATTGGTCAGCTTGTTAAAAATAATAATACAGAAATAAAAGACGCTGTTTTTGGTAATATTGGCACAATTATAAATTTCAAAGTCGGTTCAGAAGACGCTGAATTTCTAGTAAAAGAATTTAGTCCGGTTTTTAATGAATATGATCTTATAAACATTGACAAAGGGACTGCTTATATTAAACTTTTAATAGATAATACTGCTGCTCGCCCTTTCTCTTTACGAACCATTTGGCCTCTTATGGGAGTAAAGAGGGAAGAGATAGCTGATCGTATCCGTTCTCTTTCTCGTTTGAAATATGGTCGAAGTGTCAGACTAGTGGAAGCTGAAATTACTAGGCGGACGCAAATAACAAAATAATTTATGTCTACTTTATATCGCAATTATCGCCCGCAGAATTTCTCTGAAATTTTAGGGCAAAAACATATTAAAATTACCTTGCAAAACGAGATAAGCACCGGTAAGCTAGCCCAGGCTTTTCTTTTTTGCGGTCCCCGAGCAGTGGGTAAAACTACGATGGCCCGAGTTTTAGCTAAATCAGTTAATTGTCTTAATCGTCAGGAAAATGATTATGAGCCCTGCGGAAAGTGTAATAATTGTCAAGATATTACGGCTGGCAACCATTTAGATGTTATTGAAATAGACGCTGCTTCCAATACTGGGGTAGATAATGTGAGAGAGAATATTATTTCTTTTTCTCGATTAGTTCCAAGTCGGGCTAAATATAAAATATTTATTATTGACGAAGTTCACATGCTTTCGCCTTCAGCTTTTAATGCTCTTTTAAAAATAATAGAAGAGCCGCCACCTTATGTTATATTTATATTATGTACTACCGAAGTCCATAAAGTCCCTTATACCATTGTTTCCCGTTGTGAACGTTTTGATTTTAAAAAAATAAGCATTTTTGATATAGTTACTAAATTAAAATTAATAGCAAAACAAGAAAAGAAAGAAATAGACACTGAAATTTTAGAGGCGGTGGCTAGGCGTAGTAACGGTCATTTGCGGGATGCGGAAAGCCTGTTAGGACAAATTTTTTCTTTGGGGGATAAAAGGATAAGCTTGGAGCAGGCTGAATTAGTTATGCCTCATTATAATAATAGCGAAGTTATTGAACTTTTATCTTATTTCCCCCGCAAAGATACAGTAAAAGCTTTAGCATTAGTAAATTCGTTAGCTGATTCTGGAGCTAGTATCAAGAATTTTATTAGTGAAATTATTTTTATGGTTAGGAAGATGATTATTTTTAAGATCAATCCTCAATTATCTGATAGTTTAGGACTTAATTTAGGCGATGCTTTGGAAATAAAAATAAATGAATTATCAGCTTCTTTATCTCTTAATCAATTGCTATTTTATATAAAACGTTTGTTAATATCCTATGATGATAAAAATCAGTTAATTTTACAATTACCTTTAGAATTAGCAGTTATAGAAATATGTTCTCAAGAAGTAGGTACTGTTTTAAAAGCAAGGAAGGAAGAATTAATTTCTAAAAATGAAATTGAATCAGTTTTACCTAACAATAATTTAAATTCAGCCGCGGTTAATTCTAAAGATTCTAAAAAAGATTCTGTATCCCCTTTGAAAATTGAAAATAACAAAAGAATTGATATAAATTTAGATCATAATCAAATAATGGAAAAATGGCCTGAATTTTTAATGAAAATTAAAAAATATAATCATTCTCTGTCTTTCGTATTGCAGAATTGTGAACCTCAGGAAATTAATTCTGGCTGTTTACGATTAATATTTAAATATAAATTTCATCAAGATAGAGTAAAGGATGAAAATATTAAAAATTTGATAGAAAATACTCTAATTGAAGTGTTTGGTATTGGTATTAATTTAAAAACAGAGCTTGATGAAAATTTAGCCGTGAGAGGAATAAAAAATCAGCCCAACGATGAATTTAATAATTTAGATAATAGTAAAGCTCAGAGAAATAAGGACGACTCATTAATGAATAATTTGCTCAAGACTTTTGGTGGCGAAGTAATAAATTAAAATAAAAATATGTTAGATATCAATTTAATAAGAGATAAAAAGGAGGAAGTAAAAGCAGGGCTGCTTAAAAGGATGGATCTGGCTAATTTAAATTTAGAAAGAATTATCGCTTTGGACGATAAACGGCGCGAATTTATTTCCAAAATTGAGGAATTAAAAGCGGAAAAAAATAAAAATTCTAAGATTAAGCCGATGCCGGATATCATCGCTAATATGAAATCTTTAGGGATAAAAATAAAAAAGTTTGAGGAAGAATTATCTCGTATCGATAGAGAATTAGCTGAAAAGATGTCAGAATTACCTAATTTGCCAGCACTTGACGTAGTGGCTGGCGGCAAGGAAAATAATGAAGTTATTTATACTTATGGCAAAAAACCAGATTTTTCTTTTACTCCTAAAGATCATATGGAATTGGCTTCTTCCTTGAATTTGATAGATTATGAAAGAGGGGTAAAAATGTCCGGAACCGGTTTTTGGTGCTATACTGGTTTCGGCGCTATGTTAGAATGGGCGCTGCTTTCTTATTTTATTGATTTTCACGTTAATAACGGATATGAATTTTTAATTCCTCCTTTTTTACTTACAGAAAAATCAGCTTATATTTCTGGACATTTACCTAAATTTAAAAATGATTTATTTTGGAATCAAGATTCTTTATGTCTCAATGCTACCAGTGAAATGATGTTAGGGAATTATCATCGTAACGAAACTTTGTTAGAAAATGATTTGCCTAAAAAGTATTTTGCCTATTCACCTTGCTTTAGACGTGAGGCTGGTAGTTACCGCCAGGAAGAAAGAGGAATGATAAGGGGGCATCAATTTAATAAAATAGAGATGTTTATCTTTTCTCGACCAGAAGAAAGTTGGCAAATGTTTGCAGAACTAGTCAATAATGCTAAAAAGTTATTAGAGGGTTTAGATTTGCATTTCCAAGTTTCTAAATTGGCGGCCGGTGATTGCGGTTTTGCTATGGCTAAAACTTATGATTTGGAAGTATTTATACCAAGTATGAATGTTTATAAAGAAGTAAGTAGCGTATCCAATGCGCTTGATTATCAAGCCAGGCGCGGTCAGATAAGATATAAAAATGAAAAGATCGGAAAAAATGAATTTGTTCATACTTTAAACGGATCTGGTTTAGCTACCAGTCGTTTGTTGCCGGCTATTTTAGAGCAAAATCAGCAGGCCGACGGCTCAGTTCTGATTCCTAAAATTTTGCGTCAGTATTTACCCAAGAGAATGAAATTTTTAAAATAGAATTAACATGAAATTGAAATTAGTCGTTATTTTAATATTGCTTGGTTTTTTTCTATATCCCCAATTCCTTCAAGCTGCCGACCTCATTAACACTTATCCTCGTCTAGCTAATTATTTTTTGAAGTGGGAAATTAGCGAGCAGGAAGCTAGGGAATTGGCTAAGTGGGATTTTTTGGTTTTAGATATGGAGGTTCAAGAGAATAGTCCCGGCGCTTTACGTCTGATTCGCGAACTTAATCCTGATATTATTATTTTAGCTTATATAACTTCTCAAGAAATAATTGATAATATTAACCAAGCAGCTGGTAATACTGGTGCCTTTTTACGGCGTAAGTTAAGATTAGCAATTTCTGATAATTGGTGGTTGAGAGATACTTCTGGACGAAAAATTTGCAATTGGCCTGGAACTTATATGCTTAATTTAACTAATTTTTCTGGAAAGAATGAAAATAACCAAAAATTTAAAGATTTTTTGCCGGAGTTTGTAGCTGATAATATAGCTAGCAGTGGATTTTTTGATGGTGTTTTTTATGATAATACCTGGGGCGATATCTCTTGGATAAATGGTGGTGATATTGATGTAGATAATGATGGTCATCGCGATGATTCAATATCAGCTGACAATTTGTGGACACAGGGTTTTAGGGAAATGCTGCAAAAAACAAGAAATCTTTTAGGAGATGAATTCATCATTGTCGGCAATGGCCGAGTCTTTTGGGGATATCAGGACTTGTTGAATGGCATGATGTTAGAATCTTTTCCTTCTTACTGGGAAAACGGCGGCCACTGGTCGGGATCAATGGAGACTTACCTTAAGTTACCAGTAGCCAATATATATCCTCAACTAAGTATTATAAATGTTAATAAAAAAAATCAGATAGATTATAAAAGCATGCGTTTTGGTTTAGCTAGCGCCCTATTAGGCGAAGGTTTTTATAGTTTTGATTATGATACTTCAAACCATAGTCAAACTTGGTGGTATGACGAATATGGTGTTAATTTAGGTCCGGCGCAAAATTCAGCTTATAATTTATTAACTGAAAATAATAATATACAACCAGGGTTATGGCGTCGGGATTTTAAATTTGGATCAGTATTGTTAAATTCTACAGATAAAAATCAATTATATGTTTTTTCCAAAGAAAATTTTGAAAAAATAACTAGTTTGCAGGATAAAGAGGTAAATAGTGGTGAAAAAATAAATTTTGTCAATTTGCCATCACAAGACGGTTTAGTAATTCTAAAAACTTCGGATAGTATTTTAAACAGTACTTTTATAAATGGGTATTTTTATCGGGTTTTTAATGATAAAGGTAATCAAGTTAGAAATGGCTTTTTCTCCTTTTCCTCTGTTTTTCCTACTGGATCTTCAGTAGTGATTGCTGACGGTGGCTACCAAGAGACAGAGGAAATTAATATAGTAGCTGATAGAGGAAAATTGAGTTTAGATAAAAACGGTAGCGAAATTGTTTCTTTTTTTCCGTATAATAATTTATTTAGAAATAAACTTAACATAGACACCAAAATAAATAACGGTTTTTTTGAGATAGTTGCTATTGGACCAACTGTAGGTGGCGGACCTCAAGTTAGAGTTTTTTCCGCTGACGGTCGTTTATTATCTAGTTTTTTTGCCTATGATAAAAATATGAGAGGTGGAGTGAGCGTAGCTTTAGGCGATGTTGATGCTGATGGATCTTTAGATTTAATCACAGGCGCTGGATTCAACGACAAACCCTTAGTAAAAGTATTTTCTTTGTCTGGAGAGTTAAAATATAGCTTTTTAGCTTACGATGAAAACTTTAAAGGTGGAGTTGAGGTAGCAGTTGGTGATTTAAGTGGTAATGGCCAGATGGAAATAGTGGTTGCCCCTGGTCCGGGTGGCGGACCGCAAGTTCGTATTTTTTCTGGAAATGGTCAAATATTAGGACAATTTTTTGCTTATGATAAAATTTTTAGAGATGGTTTAAAAATAACCCTTAGCGATTTAAATCAAGATGGACGGCAAGAAATATTAGTCGGGATAAAAAATTTTTTCTAATTTTAAAATAATAATATGTTAAGGAGAATCAAAAAATACTTTAATAGGCGCTTTAATCGTTTTTATCGTCGTAGTCGTATTTACCTTATTATTGATATAGTACTTATTGCTGTAGTATTTATTTTAGCAGCCTTATTGCTTCGTTTGTACGCTTATCAACCAGAAATAAGTATTACTCCTTGGTCTAAGCCACCGCAAAAGCAAGAAATAGATCTTAACAATCCGCCTTTAGATCTTAATCTCTCGGTTGTAAGCCAGAATATTTATTGGCAAGAAGGGGTTAATTTAACTGTCCGTTTAAAAAATAATGGTAAATACACAATTAAAGATATAAAACTTAGTTTAGTTTCTCAATCAGAAGATTTTCCGCTTTCTCGTTTAGAGTTTTCTTCTTTGCAAAAAACTAGTTTATTTGGTACTGAAATAAAAGGATTTAATCTTTATTTAGATGAATTAGTTCCAGGAACGGATAGAGAAGTAAATCTGTTGGTTTATTTTCAAAGAAAAAACCTAAATAGCCGAATCATTAGTTGGCGTTTAGATAGTGAATATATTGTTTTAAATCAAGGAATAAAAGAAAGTTTTTTACTCGATGATTTAAAAGTAGCTTCTGAATTATCAGCTCAAGCCGCCGCTTATTATAATAGTCCGCAAGGTGATCAATTAGGCGCTGGCCCTTTTCCTCCTATTGTTTTTTTCCCTACTAATTTTTGGGTTTTTTTTCGTTTAGATGTACCAGCTGATTTTAGAAATTTTGTTATGAGCGCTCGATTAGCTGATAACGTTGAATTTACTGATAATTCATCTTTGTTAGAGGGTAAGCTTAGTTATAATTCTGATGCCCATCAAATTATTTGGCAAGTGGAAAAGATGGAAAAAGATAATAATAATAACTATCAAGCCGGATTTGAGATTGAACTTATTCCTCAAGAAAATCAAGTTGGTTCTTATGCTGAATTGCTTACCAATATAAAGTTCCAAGCAGTCGATTATTTTACTAATTTGCCGGTAGGAGGCACTTTATCTAATATTGATACAAGTTTGGATTATGATACTATAAATACAAATGAAGGTTTGGTATTAAGTACTGATGAATTGTAATAATATGATGAATATTATAAGAAAATTAATAAAACCTAGGTATGATACTTTAAATCGAATAGAAATTGACGCTGAAAAAATAGTGGCTAATTTTAATTATTTAAAAAATTTACAATCGGAAGCGGAAATTTTTCCAGTTTTAAAAGCTAATGCTTATGGACACGGGTTAAAAGAAATTTGTTCTATTTTAAATTATACATCAGCTAAAATAGTAGTCGTTGATTCTTATCCTGAGGCACAGATTGTTTACCGCAATTTTAAAGGAAAAGTTTTAATTTTAGGAGAAATGCCTCTTAGAGCCTATCATTACGCTAAATTAAAAAAGACGGAGTTTGTAGTTTATAATGAAAATACTTTAAGATATCTATCCCGTTTCGGTAAAAAAGCTCATATTCATTTATTTATTAATTCTGGCATGAATAGGGAAGGGATAAAAGATATTGATAAGTTTATAACTAATAATAAAATTTATCTTGATAAAGTTGAAGTAAGCGGACTTTGTTCGCATTTTGCTGCTGCTGATAATCGTTCTATACTTAATTCTTTTCAAGAAGATGTTTTTCTGGAAGCTTTGAATAAATTGCGTTCAGCCGGCTATTTTCCGCGTTGGGTCCATTTAGGAAATTCAGCTGCAATTTTTTGGTCCGACAATCGCCTTTTAACTGCTTTTCGTCCTGGATTAGCCTTTTATGGCTATAATCCTCTAAAAAGGCAAGATGAAGCTGTTGAGGCCCTACAACCGGCCTTAGAGGCATTCTCTCAGATTGTTTCTCTTCAGAATGTATCTCCTAATGAAAATGTTTCCTATGGGGAAAATTATAAAACAGATAGTTTTGGACAGATAGCAGTAATTCCTTTTGGCTATTATGAAGGATTGGATCGGCGTTTATCAAGTTTAGCCCAATTTTTAATTTATGGCCATGAATCCTTTTTTGCCTCTGTAGCTGGTAAAATTTGTATGAATTTAACTTGTTTGGAAGTAGGGCAAGAAAATATACAAGTCGGCGATGAGGTTCAAGTAATATCAAGTAATTTGTCAGATCCTAATTCAGTTGATAATCTAGCAGCTCTTATGGATACCATCTCCTATGAATTTTTAGTTAAATTACAGGCCAATATTAGGAAAATTATAGTTAATTTAGCTAATGTTAAAGAAAAAATAATAAATGAAAAAAAAGAGAAATAAACAAATAAAATCTGATTACCAAGTTAAAAATTTGAAAAACCCCTTTTTTTATCGTCCTAAAAATACAGCCAGGGCAGGGAAGAGATGGTTTTTTTTGGGCGGATTAATAATTTTAACCGGCCTGACTTATTTTTTATTGATGACTCCTTTTTTCAATATAAAGAATATTAATATTAAGGGGCTTAGCCGAATAAGCGTTGAAGAAATCAAAAAAGTGGTGGAAGATAGAAAAAATAATCGTTTGTATTTATTTTTTTCTGAAACTAATTTTTTTTTGTTTGATCAAAAAAAATTAGAAGAAGAAATTATAGAAAAATATAATTTTTCTCAATTAAAAATAAGAAAAGTTTTACCCGATACTTTGGAATTAGAAATCAGTGAACGACCTTATGCTTTTATTTTTCAGCAGGGAACCGAACTATTCTATGCTTCGAAAGAGGGCTATATCATTAGAGAAGAAACGGTAAAAGAGGAGGATAAAGAAAAATATTTTATTTTAGAGAATAGAAGTAAGTCGGTTTCGGTTAATTCCAGAAATAAAATTGATATAGATGTTAAATATCTTGATTTTGTTTTTAGTTTAAAAGATAGTTTATCTTATTATCAAGATTTAAAGCCAGAGCGCTTTATTATTGATCAAGAGTTTAATTCTCTAATTGTTGATTTTATTAATGGTCCTAAGGTGTATTTTAATTCAAAGAAAGACCCCAAACTTCAAGCCAATGACTTAGCCCTTGTCAAAAAGGAAAAAATAGGGGATAATTTTAATATAATAAATTATATTGATTTACGTTACGGTGATATGATATTTATAAATTAATAATTTATGGAAAATGTATTTAAATTTTTATTTGGATTAGGCATTTTTGTCTTTGCTTTAGTTTCTGCTGGAATTTTTCTATTAATCATAAAAATTATTTTATTATTTCAGCCCGAAGTAAGATTTATGGGCTTAATCATGAGTTAGATTAATTAATAGTTCTTTATAAAATATTTAGTTTCTTGTTAATTATAATACTTTGTTTTAGTTGTTTTCATAGCATTTTACGATGGTTTGGTTTGCTGGTTTAGTTAGGGGCCTGTAATTAAAGGGTTGGCATATATTACCAACCCTTTTCTTTCATTATATTATACGTTTATTAAGGTACATTATGCGAAGTATTCTTATAGAATAAAATAAAGCAAAAATATAGCTTTTTCTCGATTTAAACCTTATTCCCTGTTATTATTTCTGTTTTTATTAATAAATATTTTTGCTATAATATAAATATAATAATCATATTATGAGTTCTAAACCAATTATTAAATACTTGCCGGATTTTTTAGATTACTGTGAAATAGAAAAAGGATTATCTGTCAAGACCCAAGAAAACTACGGGCGTTTTTTGCATAAATTTTTTTTCTGGCTTAAGCAAGAGAAACTAAGCTCTATAACACCTGCTCAGTTAGATGTTAAACATATTTGGCGCTATAAAGTATATCTTTCTCGCCATATTAATCCTATAAAAAAAAGACCGCTTAAAAAGATTACTCAAAATTATTATCTTATTGCTTTGCGGTCTTTATTGGAATTTTTTGTAGAAAAAGAAATTACTTCCCTACCGCCCTCAAAGGTTAAATTAGCAAAGGATAAAGCAGATAAGGAGATAAAGTTTTTAAAGTTGGAGCAATTATCAAGATTATTAAATTCTCCCGATATTAATACTATTATCGGTTTAAGAGATAAAGCTTTGCTTGAATCTTTGTTTTCCACTGGTTTGCGTGTTGCTGAATTAGCTGCTCTAAACAGAGATCAAGTAAAGATAAAGGATGATACTAATGATTTAGAAATTGCTGTTATCGGTAAAGGCGAGAAGATAAGAACAGTTTATTTTTCTAAACGAGCGGTCTCTTCCCTGCGCGTTTATTTAAATAAAAGGCAGGATTTGGCTGAAGCTTTATTTATTAATTATAAAAGAGGAAGTGAAAAAAAATTGAGTGATAAGTCGCGTCGTCTGACTGTTAAAAGCATTGAAGATATTGTTAAAAAATATGTAAAAATCAGTGGGTTGCCAATAATGGCTACACCTCATACTCTTAGGCATTCTTTTGCTACTGATCTTCTTAATCAAGGGGTTGATCTGCGTACACTCCAAGAGTTTTTAGGGCATAGTAATATTGCCACTACCCAAATTTATACCCATGTTACCAATAAACAACTAAGGGATATACATCGCAAAATACACGGTAAGGATAGGTTTTAGTTCCCTGCTCTATTTTATTTAATATTAGGGTAAATAATTCAAAGGATTAACCGGTAATCCGTTTTTTCTAACTTCAAAATGTAGATGAGGACCGGTAGAAAAACTGCCACATCCTGGCGTACCTGGTGTACCCCCGGTCTTCCCTATTACTTGCCCCTTAGTGACATATTGATCTATATTTACATAAGTAGTAGAAATATGACCATAGACAGTTGCTAAATTATTGCCATGAATTATCATTATATAGCCATAGTTTTTAGAACCATCAAATTTTACTTTAGCAACATATCCATCGGCTGCCGCGTATAAAGTGGAACCTTGGGCTGCCCTTATATCTACACCAGAGTGTTCGCCGATTATTTTGCGGTAGGGGTAATCAGGATCATGAAAGGTAGCAGTAATATAGTTTTTAGTAACCGGCCAGGTCATACTGCTGTCGCCATCTTCTAACCTTTCTCTTTCTTTTTGCGACATTTTCTGCCTAATCAAACTTTCAGCATTAGCGATTTCTACTTGCGCTTGATTCTGTTCAGCTTTAGCTTTAGCTAAAAGTTCTTGGAAAGCTTGTTCTGATTCTTTAGTTTGTTCTAAGATATTTTCTTTTTGTGTTTGCTCATATAATAAACTATCTTTTTTTTCTTCTAGTTTTATTTTCAAAGCAGATGCTTCCTGACTTTTATTCTCCAAAATTTGTCGATTTTTTTCTAATTGGTTTTTTTGTTTTTTTAGTTTTTCTACATTTTCGCCTAATTTCTCATTAGTATTCTCTAAATATTTTATCTGATTTAAAAAATCAGACAGAGTATCATTTAAGAGAAGAGCTTCTAAGGTAGTAATTTGTTCTTGTTTGTATATTAAGCGTAATAAACCGGAAATTTGTTCTTTTTGTTTATTTATTTCTTCATCTAATTTATTACTGTCTATTTCTGTTTTTCTAATTTCTAATTTTATCTTTTCAATCTCTAAAATAGTTTCTTCAATATCTAATTCGGTTTTAGCTAAGCGGTTATCAATAATTCCTAATTGGTTATTTAAGCTTATTTTTTCGTTTTTTTTAGCGTTAATTTGTTCTTGATATTCTTTTTGTTTTTCTTTAAGATTATTTATTTGTTTCTCTTGTAGTTGTATTTTTAAATTTAAAGCTTCAATTTCTTTGTCTATTTCGTAATTAGAAATTGCCTTAAGAGGTTTAAGGTTACTTAAAATAAAAATAACAATAACAAGCAGAAAACCAATTTTTAGATATTTTCCTTTCATATGCCTTTATTGTACCATTTTTCTATCCAGAAGTAAATTTGATTAGGGGGAATTATAATTTAGTAATCCCTTTTTTAATTCTTTTTAAGCTTTCTTTTTTTTCTAAAGTCCAAGCAATTTCAAAGGGGCTAGGGCTATTTTTGAGCCCGGATAAAGCCACGCGTAAAGGCCAGAGATAATCGCCATTTTTTCCTGATTTTTTCTTTATCCAAGACAATGTTTCTTTCTCCAAATATTTTAAACTCCAATTTTTTTCAGTTATTTTTTGCCAGAAATTATAAATTTCTTCTAAATTTAATTTAGTTTTTTCAAGAGTTAGTTCTTTCCAGGGCAATAATTCCTTCTTATAACTTGGCAAAGAAAAAAGAAATAAACTTAACTCTTTTATATCACTTAATTTTTTCATTCTTTCTTGGGATATAGTGACTATTTTTTTTATTTTTTCTTGATTTAAATCTTTTATATTATTTTTTTTTAATTTTAAATATGGTTGGCAGAGCTTAACTAATTCCGGAAGGGATTTTTGTCTTATATAATACCCGTTTAAATAATTAAGTTTTTCTTCGTCAAAAATAGCCGGAGAGGCACTTATACCCTTTAAGGAAAACTCTGTTTCAATTTCCGTTTTTGATAATATTTCTTTATTATTTTTAGGATGCCAGCCTAAAAGAGCGCAAAAATTTATCAAAGCTTCAGGTAGATAACCTTTTTGTCTATATTCTTCTACAGATACGTTGCCTTGCCGTTTGCTGAGTTTGCCCCCTGTTTTATTAAGTATAAGGGGAAGATGGATAAATTTAGGCGGTTGCCAGCCAAAAGCTTGATAAAGAAGAATATTTTTAGGAAAAGATGGTAACCATTCGTCTCCTCGACTGACAAGGGATATAGCCATTAAATGATCGTCAACTATATTAGCAAATTGATAAGTAGGAATGCCGTTTGATTTGATAAGGACATGATCGTCTAAATCAGAAGCAGAAAATTTTATTTTACCTCTTATTTCATCAAAAACTTCAACCTCTCCTTTTAAGGGCATTTTTTGCCTAATGACAAATTTTTCCCCATTCTTTATTTTTCTTTCCCTTTCTTTTTTGCTTAGCGAGCGGCAATGTCTATCATAACGAGGAGGAAGTTTTTTTGCTTGTTGTTTTTGACGCATCTTTTCTAAGCGTTCTGGTGTACAAAAACAAGGGTAGGCAGCCCCCTTTTCTACTAATTCTTTTGCTAGGAGTTTGTATTTATCTAATCTTTTGCTTTGGATATAAGGGGCATATTCCCCCTTTTTATGTGGGCCTTCGTCGAATTTTATATCTAGCCAAGAAAATATTTTTAACAAGCTTTCAAGTGCACCGGCCACTTCTCTTTCCTGATCTGTGTCTTCTAGGCGCAAGATAAAAAGTCCGTTTTGACTTTTAGCTAAAAAATAGCCGAATAAAGCTGTACGCAAATTACCGATGTGCAAAAATCCAGTTGGCGAAGGCGCGAATCTTAAACGTACCTTATTTAGTTTATTTTCAATATCCATAAAATAATATTTAATAATTATGTGTTAGAATTTTAAACATAAAAACTAAAGTAGCGCGGTAGATACGTTTTAGTCTTTTTGGTTGTAATAATAAACGCCATAGCCACTCCAATCCTAGATATCTTAAAAATTTAGGCGCTCGCGCAATCTTATTAGTAATAAAGTCAAAAGTGCCGCCGATACCAATGGCAAATTTGACAGTTTTTAAATCGCTTAAATGTTGATAAATTAATTTTTCCTGTTCGGGAAACCCTAAAGCGACAAATAAAATAACAGGAGAAAAATTATTTATTATATCTATTATTTCTTTAGATAATTTTTTTTGACGTGGTGCCATTAATATTAAAAATTTAAGATCAGGATATTTTTTAATCAAAGACGTCTGTACTTCTTTTTGGCTGGAAAGACCTTTTTCCCATAAAATAATCAAAATTTTTTTTTGTTTATGTTCTGCTAAATTTAGTAGTTTAGGGGTTAAGTCAGAGCCGGTTACACGCTCTATTTTCTTTCTTTTTAGTAAACCGGCTAATTTTAGACCCATTCCATCGGCAAAGGAAAAATCGGCTTGATTGATTATTTCCGCAAGTTTTTTATCTTTTAAGCTTTGTAGAATTATTTCTGGATTAGGGGTTACTGCATAACTTTGCCCCTCTTTTTCTAAAATTTGAGAAATTTTTTTCAAAGCTTCTTTTTGATTCAAATCACTTAATTTTATTCCCAAAATATTAGCCATATGTTATAATATAACTGTCCTAATTTTATTATAAAAAAAGCCTTTAGTCAAAGCAATTTTGTTAAAGGGTAATATTGTTTTATTATGAAGCATTTCCAGAAAATTTCTGATCGAGTAGAATATTTAAAAATAGATAACCCGCGTAATAAAAGTGCTGGTGTGCGCTGGGTAAATATTGTTAATGCCGGCAAGGCAGAAATAAATTATTTACGCAAACATTATAGTTTTGATTTAGCACACTTACGTCTTACAGCTGCATCAGCAATAGCACAGCGTCCGATTATTTTTAAGAATCAGAAATATCTATTTTTAATTTTACACTTCCCTACTACAAAGGATGGTAGAGTTATTTCCGGTGAAGTTGATTTCTTTATTGGCCACGGATTTTTGGTAACCGTCCATAATAATAATTTATCAGCTTTAAATAAATTTTTTAATTTAGGAAAGAAAGATCCTAATTCTCTATTATCATTTTCTTTAGAATCTTCAGCAATCTTACTTTATGAGATTATTGAACGTTTAATTGGAGATTGTTATAGTTTATTGGATAATAATAGTTTAGAAATTAATCAAGTGGAAGATCTTATTTTTTCCAGTAAGCAGAAAGAAGCCGTAAAAAAAATTTTACTTTTGCGTCGCAATATTATAAATATTAGGAAAATAATGCAGAATCATAAAAATATATTAAAAAAACTAACTACAATGAGAAGTAGCTTGGTTGATCCAGTGGCTATAAAAAAATATTATAATATTTTAGTAGAAGACTCTAAACGTTTATGGGAAAATTTGGATAACCAAAAAGAAATGGTGGAAGTTTTAAATAGCACTAACGAATCTTTACTTAACAACCAAATGAATTTAATAATGAAAACTTTAACAGTTTTTTCTGTTATTGTTTTTCCTTTATCTCTGCTTGCTGCTATTTTTGGCATGAATGCTATTAATATGCCCTTGGTAGATTTAAAATACGGCTTTTGGATTGTTATCACTATTATGATATTAGGTAGTTTAGGCATGGTTATATTCTTTAAACATAAAAAATGGATTTAATTAATTCT
>CAYSJA010000029.1:0-10399 GCA_964431235.1 uncultured Gammaproteobacteria bacterium | reverse complement strand
TTAATATTTTAATAAAATCTAGACTTTATACCACAAAATTAGCAAGTAGGACATTTCTATTTGGCTGTACTAGGACATTATCATTTGGCTGCGACATCTTTTTTCTTTCTATTGACTTTTTTATATATTTATGATATAATAATATTATCGTGCATTAAAAAGGTAGCACGTAAAAGCGAAAGCTCTAGGGCGATTAAAAGCTCTTAATTATCCTTAATTTCCGTACTTTAAAAATTAATTAAAATGAGAACACATTATTATCACGAAATTATCTCTTTTTCTGTTCCTATTCTTGTATCTCTAATTGTGCTTTTTCTTGAAGTAAATGCCTGGATATTGCTTCCTGTCTTTGGATTAATCCTATATTTAACATACGTTTTGTTTGATAATTCCCGCTACGATGAAGAAATCATAGGAACTACATACATATCCATCGCTATATCTATGTTAATGGTTGCAATGATAAAAAAGCCAGTTTTTAATGAAATAATACTGATTATTTGGTTGATTGCTTCTATTGTTTTAGTAAGTTTATACTTATTAGAAAAAGCCCAAAGTAATTTTGAAGGGTTTAAAAGGCAAAACTTGGACAATACAGTAATTAGCGTTGTTAAATTACTGGTAATTACTGCTTCACTTTTCTTAACACTTTTATATTTTGGGACACAATTCATCTGGCTTCCTACTATTGCCTTTATCTTAATCACTATTTCTGACGTTGAATTCAATAATTGTGAATTTAACTGGAAAGAAGACTTTGATATAATTGGTGGCATTATTCTTATTATTATTGGAATTATAAGCACCTTATGGCAATACGCCGATAAAATCATAGATGTAATTTTATCTTTAGATTTTCTCTATTATAAAATTATCCTTGGCGTCATAATCTTATTCTTTATATTTAAAGTTATAAGAAAACTAAGAATAAAAGCTAAAACAGCTAAAGAAGATGCGAGACGGAAGAAAAAAAGCCAAGATGACATGTTGAAGTTAAAAAAAGAAATTGAAGAAAAAAACGAAGAAAGAAGAAAGAAAGAAGAAGAAATTAAAGGAAAAATTCTTTCCAACATGCAGTACAAACCTAAAGGTTTAATCACAGTTTCCAACATCAAACGCAAAATTGTTTGGGGAGAGGAAATGAGATTGGCATTAAAGATTTGCAATGAAATATTCAACCAATCTTTTGATGACAGAGAGCTTAAAAAAACTATTCATTTTTTAAACAGCATTCTGCATTTTGTCGCTAATGAAAAAAAAGTTAGTGAGATTTACGAAGGTGAAAAAGAAATACGAGAACGTATCACTTTATTATTAAGAAGTGTAGAATGAACAAACTTTTTTAATTTAAAACAAAGCCTGAACAAATGTTCAGGCTTTTTTCTATCCTTTTAGTTTAATGGTTAAAAAAAACAAAAATCTATTATAACTCTCAACTTTTAATCTTCTTGAATTAACGGAACAAAACTAAAACCAAAGTATTGTCTTTTTTTAAATTCATTCTTCCCTATTTTATCAAGAACATAAATACTGAAATCTATCGGAGCTACAATTCTGCCGCCGATTGCAATTTGTTCTTTCCACGTTTCCGGTATTTTCTGGCCACTAGCAGCCGCGATTATTTTATTATAAGGCGCTTCTCTTTCATAACCTTCAGCAGCATTACCTTCAATTACTTCTGTAATTTCTTTTTCTATAAAACCATATTTAGCTAAATTGTTCTCAGCCATTTTTTTTAAATTATGGATTCTCTCAATTGCTACCACTTTCCCTTTTTTTTCTCTGTCATCTTTACTAATAATATACGAGAGAAGAGCAGCTTGCCAGCCAGACCCGGTACCAATATCAAGAATTTTTTCACCAGTACAAGGTTCTAAAAGTTCAAGCATAAAAGCAACAGTTAAAGGCTGAGATATAGTTTGCCCTTCTCCAATCGGAAGAGCTTCATTAAAATACGCGGCATCTTTATATTTATCAATAACAAAATCTTTTCGGTCTATTTTCTGAAAAGCTTCAATAATAATCGGGGTTTTAAGATAACCTTCGTTTACCAAACTTTGTATTAATGACTCTTTGGACATACTAAACTAAAAACTGCTTCAACCGGCAATTAATTGAAATAAGAAATTGACTGGCGCGACAATCAACCAGCCGGCCATAAGAACGACCAGAAGAACTATAAATATTCCATAGCGCCCTAGGCTAAAATATTTCATTTTTGCCTCTGGTGATAAAAAAACCGCCACCACCTTGGAACCATCAAGCGGTGGGACCGGCAAAAGATTAAAGACCATCAAAAGTAAATTTATATAAATAACTATTCCGATAAGACCAGAGAAAGTTAAACTGATAAAAGGAGTGAAACGCAATAATAAACCAAAAAATAAGGCTACCGCTAAATTAGATAAAGGTCCGGCTAAAGCAACTTTGGCCTCACCATATTTTTGATCTCTGAGATTATAAGGATTATAAGGTACAGGCTTAGCCCAACCAATCACAAAACCTGCATTGGAAATTATCATAATAAGCGGCAAAAATACTGACCCCAGCCAATCAAGATGTGCTAAGGGATTAATAGTTAAACGTCCAGCATTTTTAGCGGTGTCATCGCCTAAACGATGGGCAACAAAACCATGCATATATTCGTGGATAATAGCGGAAAAAATTAGAACTATTATTTGAAATAATACTATCATATAACGAAATTATAACATAGCTTGATTAATTTTAAAAATGCTGTTAGAATAAAACCATTAAAAAAATAAAGATAAACCTATATGGCAAAGAAATGCGACCTATGTGGACGCGGAGCAACTAAAGGCGCCAGCCGATCTCATTCTAAAATCAAAACTCTTAAGCGACAAAATATAAATTTACAAAGCAAAGTTATAAATGGGGTTAAATTAAAAATCTGCGCTTCCTGCATGAGAACGATAAATAAACCAAAACGAATTAAAATCAAAAAACAAGAAACCGCTAATATCAAGAGTTAATAAATTTAAAAAAACAACAAAATTCCGCTAATAGGCGGAATTTTTATTATATAAAATCCACTTTCATTTTCTTTTTCTTTGATTTAGCTGTCTTATAAACCATAAGCTGAAAATCAACAAAAAATAGTAAACAAATATCGCTTTTCTGCTAAAATTAGCGACTGAGACAGTCGCCCCAGGAACAGAAGCAAAAAAACGAACACAATTAAACAAGAAAGTTAACATAAAATAAGCCGGAGCAAATAAAAAAGGAGCCCATATAGGAAATAGAGCTGAAAAAATAAGAGCTATAAGCAAAGATGCAATAATAAAAGGAAAAATCCAAATTACCAAGGGATTAGCTAATAGAGAAATTAAAGAAAACGATTGAAAATTAATTACTAATATTGGTAAAACAGCTAGTTGGCAAGCTAGGGTTAAACTAAACATTTCCCAAAAAAATACTATCATCCGGCCAAGAAGTCCTTTTATTCTTTTTAACTTCTGCTTTATTCTATTTCCTAAAGGATAAAGATAAATTATTCCTAAAACTGCAGCAAAAGATAACTGAAAACCAATATCACTCCAAAGTAATTGAGGATTAAAAATTAGTATTAAATTAGCGGAAAAAATCAAGGCATTAATAGTCTTTGACATACGACCATAATAAAGAGCTAAAAACATTAAAGCTCCCATAATTGCCGCCCTAATAGCCGAAAAGCCCAAACCAACAATGATTGGATAAAAAAATAGAAAAATAAAAATTACCTTAAAAACAAAAAAACGTGGCAATCCCAAAAAAATCAAAAAAGAAAACAATAAACTGGAAAGAATCATAATATGAGCACCAGAAACAACAATTAAGTGGCTTAGGCCAGCTCGGGCGAACATATCATTATCTGTCGGGAAAAGTGCCTTTTTATAACCCAAAAGCAAAGCATTGGCTAAACTAGCCTCAGGTTCGGGTAAACCTTTATTTATTATGTTTTTCAATTTCCATTTAAAATTCAAAATTAAAAGATATACTTTTTTGGCAAATGGTAGTTTGCCTGTAATTAATTCTAGTTGGGGATAATAAAGTAAAGCGTGAATATTTTGACTAGCTAAATAATGTCGATAATCAAAATCAGCAAAAACAGGCGGTTCTTCTAAAATTCCTCGAATACGCAAAAAATCGCCATAATTATACTCTGGATAAAGAGGGGTAAAAATTAAGATACGCTCCGGAACGCAAATTACTAAACGTTGCCAACGAAAATCAACTTCTGCCTCAGAACAAATTAGTCCTGACAGTTCTATCTTTTTGCCGTAATAAGCAGTTATCCCTTGCTGATCATTATTTTCTAGCTTAGTATACGCTACAAATCCTTTAACACTTAAAAAACCCAGTAAAACTAGGTTTAAGCTTAAGAAAACTTTAGTAAATCTAAACATAAAATACCATCAAGTAAATAATGGTATTTTATAATAAATAAAATGAAAATGAGTTAAACTATTGTTTTAAAAATTTTAAATAAGCTTCCATGAAGGGCTTGATATCGCCATCTAATACTGCTTCCACATCAACATTTTCATGATTACTACGATGATCTTTAACTAATTTGTTACCATAAAGAAAATAAGAACGTATCTGCCGACCCCAATCAGCCTGCCTTATCTTGCCCTTAAGCTCTTCCTCTTTCTGCCCCTTCTCTGCTAATTGTTTCTGTACCAATTTAGCTCTCAATATTCTAAGAGCATTCTCCTTATTTTGATGCTGAGAACGTTCACTTTGACAACTAACAGTTATACCGCTCTCAATATGCACTATTCTAACTGCGGAATCAGTTGTATTAACACTTTGTCCGCCTGGACCACTGGAACGATACACATCAAAGCGTAAATCCTCATCTTTAAGCTCCACTTCTCTTTCATCTTCTAACTCGGGAATAGCTTCCACTAAAGCAAAAGAAGTCTGACGCAAACCATCAGCGTTAAAAGGTGAATTGCGCAATAAACGATGAACACCATTCTCGCTTTTTAAAAAACCATAAGCATAAAACCCTTCCACTTGTAAAGTGACACTTTTAATTCCAGCTTCATTGCCATAGCTTTTATCTAATATTTTTGTTTTAAATCCTTGTCTTTCCGCAAAACGTAAATACATGCGTTCTAACATTTGTGCCCAATCTTGAGCATCTACTCCACCTACTCCAGCATATATAGAAAGTAAAGCGTTATTTTTGTCATAACTATCAGAAAAAAGGGCTAAAAATTCTAAGCGGGAAAAATCAGACTCCAATTTTTCATACTTAACTTCTAAATCTTTTTCTAAATTTTTCTCTCCCTTCCCTTCTTTAAAAACTAAAACAGCTAATTCCGCCAAATCTTCAATTTCTTTATCTAAATTCTGCCAAGGCTGAATCTCTGCCGCTAAATTATTAATCTGGCGGCTTGTTTGCAACGCTTTTTTCTGATTCTGCCAAAAATCAACAGTTGACATTTGCTGATGTAAGCTTTTTTCTTTGGTCTTTAATTTTTCTATATCAAATAATTTTTTAGCTAGCAAAAATCTCTGTTGTAAATTTTTTATTTTATTAAACAAATTATCCATATAAAATAATCAACTCTTAAATTATAGCAAAATATTTGTGGCAAATTTTCTATTGTTTCTTTCAGACCGGTAATCAAAACTTCGTGTTTAGATAAAAAATCCTTGCTGTTTATAAAATTAGAAATTGAATTTAAAGTTGGGAAAAATAAAATCAAATTATTAAAATTATAAAAATCAATTTTATTAATAGAGAACCCTTTTCTAGTATATTATACTATACTAGAAGCATCAAGTGTTGATTTTTTACCTAAAAATAAACATAATATTACTAGTTTTCTTGTTGCATATATCCATATTTCCTTTTTTTATTAAACCAGGGAAAAACAAAAAACCCGCTGTAATTAGCGAATTTTTTAATATGTAATCTATAGAGATATCTATTTTTAACGTTTTGACCACTGAGGTGCTTTTCTGGCTTTTTTTAAGCCCGGTTTCTTCCTTTCTACTTGGCGAGAATCTCTAGTTAAGAAATTATTAGCCCTTAAGGCCTCTTTAGTTTTAGGATCAATTTCTAGAATAGCACGAGCAATACCTAATTTAATAGCACCTACTTGTCCTGATTTGCCACCACCTTTTACTAAAATAGAAAAATCATAATCACGTTGATGACCAGTAACTTTTAAGGGTTGGGCAATAATATTATGACCTTCACCGGAAAAATAATCAACTGCTTTTTGACCATTTATCATAATCACCCCTCTACCTCCCTCATACATCCTAACTTGAGCCACTGCTCTTTTCCTCCTGCCAACAGCTTTAACATATTTACCAGAAAATTCAACGATTTCGTTTCTTTCTACACCTTTTTTATCTTCGGCTTCTTGATCGTTCTTTTTTTCTTTCGTTTGCTTTTTTACCTGTTTTTCTTTAATCTTCTTTTCTACCATATTATTTAATAATTAATCTTTTGAGCATATTAGGACGCAACTTAGTCGGAGGCAACATTTCCCTTACCGCCCGGCGTAAAATTTCACCGGGGTTTTTTTCATAAATTTGTTTCATTTTTTTAGTTTTTAAACCGCCGATAAAACCAGAAAAGTGGTAATATTCTTTCTGTTCCAATTTATTACCAGTGAATCTAAGCTTATTAATATTTTTTATTTCAACAATATCACCTAAATCCAAATAAGGCTGGTATTCTGGTTTGTTCTTTCCTCGCAAAATAATAGCTATTTTCGTAGCTAAACGTCCGACGGTTTGACCAGCGGCATCTAGCTGATGTAATTTTCTCTCTATCTTATTCATATGGTTATACTAATTCAATCTGAACCATTTCTGCGCCATCGCCTTTCCTGGTTCCTAATTTAACAATACGGGTATAGCCTCCTGACCTATCTTTATAGCGATCAGCTAAAACCTCCATTGTTTTCTTAATTGAATTTTTTTGCAATAATACCTTAATTAAACCACGTCTGGCCGTTAAATCCTTTGCCTTAGCGGAAGTAATCATTCTTTCTAATAAGGGGCGGACTGCTTTGGCTTTTGCTTGAGTGGTTTTTACCTTTTCATACAAAATAATACTAGAAGCTAGATTCCTTAGCATTAATTCGCGCGGACTTTTTTTTCGATCTAAAATTTTATTTTTATTTCTATGGCGCATAATTTCTATCAATATTTTTTATATCTTAACTTTTTTAACCTTTATCTTTTTTGCCTCTTCTTTTTTTTCTATTTTTTTCTTTACTTCTTTTTTATCTTCTTTCTTTTCCGATTCTTTTATCCCTACCTCTTCTTCTTTTTTTTCTTCCACTTTTTCTTTACTTTCCTTTTCATTTTTTTCTGAAGCTAATCCTCCGGGTAAAAGAGCACTAAATTGATCAACTAAAATTTTAATGGCTTCATTGAAAGCTTCTTCCGGAGAAATGGTACCATCAGTTTTGATATTCAACAATAATTTATCCCAATTAGTCATCTTACCGACACGAGTATTTTTTACGTTAATACTAACTAAAGTAACCGGGGAAAAAATAGAATCAATCTCCATAAAGCCGATTTCCTTGTTTTCCCGCTTACTACCTTCGGTCATTTTATAGCCACGACCGCTTTTAACAATAATTTCCGTTTCCAAACTACCAGCGCTATCAGTAATATGAGCTAGAATTAAATCCGGATTTTTTATTTCCAACCGGCTGTCCTTAGTGATGTCGGCTGCTGTTACTATTTTCTTACCGGAAATTTTAAGTTCTAAACGAATTTCTTCTTCGGTAAAAACTTTCATTCTCAACTGTTTGAAGTTTAATATTATTTCCAAAACATCTTCTTTAATATGGGGTATAGCCATAAATTCATGGTCAGCGCCTTTTATCTTGATTCCGATAACAGCCGCTCCGGGAAGAGAAGATAATAAAACACGACGCAAGGAATTACCCAAAGTCATTCCATAACCTGGAAACAAGGGCTCAATTGTTATAATCCCTTCATTGGGATTACTGGTTGTTTGAAAATTAATTTTTTTTGGATTAGCAATTTTTTGCATATTATTTTTATTTTGAATAATACTCAATAATCATTTGTACATTAATACCTTGGGGCAAATCTTCATCTTTAGGCCTATGTAATACTTTGGCCGTTAAATTACTGGTATCAAAATATAACCAGCCAGGCCGATCAGCTTTGGTTAATTTTTCCCCCAAATTGCGAAAATATGGGCTATTTTGACTTTTTTTCTTAATTTTAATAACTTGGCCCTCCTTAACAGAAAAGGACGGAATATCAACTTTACGATCATTGACGGTAAAATGTCCATGGTTAACCAGTTGCCTGGCCTGGGAACGGGAACTAGCAAATCCTAAACGAAAAATAACATTATCTAAACGATATTCTAAGGCCCGCAAAAAATTCTTGCCAGCATCGCCCTGCTTTTTCGCCGCTTTTTCAAAAGTCAAACGAAATTGCTTTTCTGCCACCCCATAATATTTCTTAGCCTTCTGTTTTTCCATTAACTGAGTACCATAATCGCTTAAACGCCTGCGGCTTTTATTACCATGAATGCCGGGAACATAATTCCTTTTAACCATTGCACATTTAGGGCTAAAACAACGCTCTCCTTTAAGAAAAAGTTTCTCACCCGCTCGGCGACATTGTTTGCATTTATTATCTATATTTCTTCCCATATAAATTACTCTTTTATTTGTTTAAACTCGGCGCGGCTTTTTAGGGCGACAACCGTTATGAGGAACCGGAGTAACATCTTTTATTGATGATACTTCTAAACCATTCGTATTTAGAGCGCGGATAGCTGATTCACGGCCAGTACCGACTCCGGATACAAAAACATCGACTTCCTGTAAACCGTATTCTTCTTTGGCTTTTTGCACTGCAATTTTAGTAATAATCTGAGCAGCATAAGGAGTAGCTTTCTTAGCTCCCTTAAAACCGGCTAATCCAGCCGAAGCCCAAGAAATAACATTGCCCTTGTTATCAGCCAAAGTTACCATAGTGTTGTTATAAGTAGCCTGAATATAAGCACGGCCGATTTTAATCACACGGGCAACTTTTCTTTTTTTTCTTTTTACTAATTTCTTTTTTGCTCTGGCAGCTTTGTTTTTTTCTAATTTTTGCTTTATTTCTTCAGGCAAATCATCATCAGAAGAATCAAGAGAAAAAGATAATGACTCTTCTTTTTCTTGCTTTTCCTGATTTTTCTCTTCTGATTTGTCTTTTTTTAATAAATCTTTCTCTGCCGATTGCTTTATTCCTGCTTTTGTCTCTTGTTCTTTTTTTTCTTTATCAGACATATTTTATAAACTTTTTATATTTAATTAAGTTTTCTGCAGGCCAGCTTTACTTTTACCGCTACTCATAGTTATACGTTTATTGCCACGAACAGTTCGGCTATTAGTTTTAGTTCTCTGCCCTCTTACTGGCAAACGTTTTATATGCCTTAATCCACGCCAACAATTAATTTCCTTTAATCTTTTAATATTATTTTGAACTTCACGGCGCAAATCACCTTCAATTACAAATTTTTTTTCTACTAACTCTCGCAAAGAATTAATTTCAGCTTCCTTTAAATCCTTAACTCGCATATCAATATTTATTTTAGTTTCAGCTAAAATTTTATTGGCGCGAGAACGACCTATACCATAAATATGGGTTAAAGCGATCTCTATTCTTTTATCATTGGGAATATTTACCCCTGCTATTCTTACTGCCATAAAATAAAAAATTACCCTTGTCTTTGTTTATGCTTAGGGTTCTTGCAAATAACGTGGACTCGACCTTTGCGTCGCACAACTTTGCAGTCCTTACAAATTTTTTTTACGCTAGCTCTAACTTTCATAATTTTAACAATTTTAACTCAATTGTTAATTTAACTGCGAGGTTATATTAAAACAATTCTTTCTATGTTTTACAGGCGATAAGTTATCCGACCTTTGGTTAAATCATACGGACTAATTTGCAATTTAACTTTGTCGCCGGGCAATAAACGAATGCGGTTCATTCTCATTTTACCTGATAAATGGGCTAAAATTTCATGGCCATTTTCTAGAACGACCCGAAAACTAGCAGCCGGCATTAATTCCAAAACTTCACCCTGCATTTCAATAAAATCTTTAGCATTAAGGTTATTGGAATTACTCTTGTTTTTTACCATTTTTTTATCTTAACAAAAAAAAGTTTGATAAAGACAGGTTTGCCTTATCAAAATTTTTAAAAATAAATATTTTTGCTTATTTAATATAATATTCTTAATAGAATTATTATAGATACAAGATTAAAAATTGTCAATAGTATGCACTCTCCTATGGTACAGTTGACAGTAAAGAGGTAAAAATATGTTGAGTCAAACAATAAGGCATGATTTAATTAGAACTAAAGAAGCTAAACTAAT
>CAYSJA010000028.1:0-59013 GCA_964431235.1 uncultured Gammaproteobacteria bacterium | reverse complement strand
TCATGCGTAAAATGGTTCATGTTATTTACGCCGTCTTAAAAAGACAAAGCCCCTTTGTGGAAAAGAGGACTTGACTACAACATAGATAGTTCGAACTAGCGTGGCTAAGATTAGATGAAAGTTTGACCTATAATCCAATTTTTTATTTCGATAATTTATAAAAAAGCAAAAACAGCCAATAATCGGTATTAATTAATTATCTTAATTTTTTTCTTTAAAATATATAATTAAATTATAGAGACATAATCCATTTATATAGAATCTGGTAAATTTCATTAAAATGCTCTTCTTCTCTAAAAGTATGAGGAGCATTTTTAATAATATGCATCTCTTTTTTGCCGGGTAATAAATCAAATAAAATTTGTTGATGTTGAGGTAAAGTCGAAGTATCTAGTTCTCCTACTATTAAAATTGTTGGCATTATCAATTTATCAACTTTTTTTAATAAATCATATTTCAATCTATCTTCCATGTGCAACCATTTTAGCTTTTTCGTTAAACCACTATTGTATCCGATTGTTGTACGCCATCCCGTTTGTTTCCAATTATCCATTTCTTCTTTGGTATGCGCTTCAACGCTAAGCTGTCCGCTAACTACGGTAGAAATTGGAGCTAAAGCCTTAACTTTTTCAGAATAATTTTCAGCATATAAGGCTGAACAAATAGCTCCTAAACTATGACCACATAAAACAAACGGCTCCTGATAAAAATCTTGACCTTTTGACCAATTAATTACATCCTCCAAATCTTCATAATAATTAGTGGTAGTGGCATCCTCATATTGCCCGTCACTTTCACCGAAAGTATTAGTCGTGTCAAATCTAATAACGGTATAATTATTATCTTTAAAAGCCTTAGCAAAAGTTTCAATGTGAGGCTGCTCTTTAAACCCACCAAGACCATGCATAACAAAAGCTAAACCTTTTTGGTTATCAGTCTTTTCAATTAAAACAGAAATATTTTTATTTTTTCGATTTTTTATAAATAGTTTATTCATATATTTAAACCTCACTCCTTATTTGAATATTTTTCTTGCATAAATAAACGCACAATCTCTCCTTTTATATCTATAACCTTTATCTGTTAAAGATTTAAAGTCCTTTTTAAAAACACTCCAATTCCCATTATCTTGATAGTTAATTTTTTCTATGTCTACCCCATGCTCATTCATAACCTTAATCATATAGCTTCACCTACAACAATAGTTAACCTCATAAGCTCAATGGCTTCTTTTGTTAGTAATTCCTGCCTGTTTGCTAATCTCTTCTTGGGATATATCTTAATGTGACCACCATCATCACGATCGATATGAAGTTTTTCCGGAACCTCTACAATAACTATTTTTGTGTTTTGCTCGGAGTTTGGGATATAGTTGGAATGAATTTAAGCTCTTTTTAAAATTTTAATAATCCCTTTATAAGCATTAATCTCTATTAGATCTCCATCATGTAAGGATTGGGTAGCGATTCTAGTCCCAATAATACAGGGTTTATTCAATTCCCTGGCGACAATAGCAGCATGGCAGGTGATACCGCCCTCATCAGTTATAAAACCGGCGGCCTTTTTCATGGCAGTTAAATAACGGGGATCTGTCATAGAGGTAACCAGTATTTCTCCTGTTTTTAATTTATTAATATCTTTAATTAAATGAATTATCCTAACTCGACCAGTCACTAATCCTGAATAAGCTACCGCTCCTTTTATATTTTTTATCATTTCCCCGCCATCAAATCTATTTTGGATTCTAAGCAATATCTTCTCGGCCTGCGATTTAGGAAATATTTTTTCTTTACCACTAATAGAAAATTTTATAAATAAAAATTTTGATTTGGAGGTGACATTTAAAGGCAATCTTTTACGCGTTAAAAATACCTTTAGCTCTTTATTAGTAATATAATTTAATGTTCCTTTGGCCAAATTATATCTTTTCTCTAATTGACTTAATAATTTAACCTGTAATGTCATGTTGCTCTTATGAACATCATCATATTTCTTCCTAATCTCTAGTAATTTACCTTCAAAGGCTCGGCTAATTTTGTTTTGAGCGTACGGCAAAACATAGGCAGCGATTAAAACAATAGGCATAAAAATTTTGATATATTCTTCTGCCTTTTTTAAACTATCCTCCAAATTAGCATGATCTTGTTGCAAAAATTTTCTATATCTTAACAACTCAGCCGACATTTTTTTATCATATTTAATTAAATCTGATAAAGAATTATTTCTAAGCCACGTGCGCCCCCAATTATTATAATCGGCCTTAGAGACAAAATGATATAATATACACTCGCTAACTAATATATACATTGGCCGCGGCTTAAAAGGAAAAAAATCATATACTTTTTTAGAGAATATAGATTCAAAAGCCACAGATGTCCCTAAAACCGTATAATCTCTCTGATGTTTTTCGTATTTTTGTGCATCATCATGTCCCATATATTAATAATTATACCATAAATGAATATATTCAATAACCCAACTTGGGGATTGGGACATAATTGGGGCGAGTTTAATTCAACAAAAATCGCTAATATTAGTTTCAAACAGCCCTATAAAGAATTGGCTGAAGTGGAAAATAAAAGCGATTTTTCCGTAATGCTCGGGGTCGTGGACAAAGTTCGAACTAGTGTGGCTAAGATTAGATGAGAATTAGGGGCTTAATCCCGCCTCTAAAGAGTAACAGCTATTCATCTTGAAAAAAATCTAATAAACACGGGCTAATTCAAATGACTATTAATTGGGCGCTTACTTAACAATTCCTTTTTAATTTTAAAAGCGTTACCATGGCTAATCATTCCTAAATAAGAATTAAGCGATTGTTTCTTGTAATTATTAATCTTTAGTTTTCTAAACATCCTTTTTTTGGTAGCGCTCCGTAAAACCATATGATCAGGAAAATGCACCCAGCCCAGAAAATCAACGCCCGACGAAACGGTTTTTAAAAATAGTTTATCTGGATGGAGCTCCAATTTAAGGTTGCTAGACAAAAAATCCTGAATCGGCCGGATTTGTTCTTTTAACCATTCCCTATCTTCTGAAAAAATAGCAAAATCATCGGCATAACGGATATAATACCTAGCTTTAATCTTATGCTTAATGAACTGATCAAATTTATTTAAATAAACATTGGCAAAAAGTTGAGAAGTTAAATTTCCTAAGGGTAAACCCTTGTTTTCAGTCCCAATTTTAAAGCTGCCAATAACTTCTTGAAGCAACCAGACAATTTTTTCATCGGGAATATACTCCTTTAAAATGTCCATTAAAATACTATGATCAATACTAGCAAAAAATTTACGAACATCGCCCTTAAGCACCCAACAAGTATTTGTATTATTTTTACTGACTTTCAAGAAAAATTGGTTGAATCTAACAATCGCCTTATGAGTTCCTTTCTCTAAGCGACAAGAATAGCTATCAAAAATAAAAGTCCTATCAAAAAATGGATAAAGCTGACGGTAAATCGCATGATGCAGTAGTCGGTCGCTGACGGTGGCTTTGTGAATATTTCTAGTTTTAGGGTCAAAAACTTTAAAAGCCTCGTAACCGCCATGTTCGTATTTGTGGTATACTAAATCATGATGCAATTTAAAAATATTATCCATTAAGTTGGTACGAAATTCTTGCACATCTTTACGATTACGTTTGCCAGGTAAAAATTCTTGCCAAGCTTCTAATAAATTATTCAAACTTATAATATCTTCAAATTTATGGATCAATCTAATTTTCATACTCCTAATATTACCCCCCCCCAGACAATTTCAACTAGTCCCACTTCTCCAAAAATCAAAAGATTCCTACCTATTGTGGCATACCTATTTCAAATCAATACCAAAAGAACATCGCTTTAGCCTTGGTGTTAAAATTGATAACATTTTTATCGAAGTAATAGAGATGATTTCTGGAGCTTTATACGTAAATAAACAAGAAAAGGTGTTATATATAAAAACCGCCATCCGGAAAACAGACACTTTGAAACTATTATTCCTAATGCTTTGGGAAACAAGGTCGCTTGATAACAAGAAGTATTTAATGATTTCTGAAAGAATTGATGAGGTCGGCCGTATGCTCGGCGGTTGGTTAGGACAGATTGTAAAACAAAACTCCTCTATCAAAAGATAGAGGAGTTTTTGTGAGACTTGCGAAACGACGAAAGCAAACCCATTGCTACGATTCCACTTGTTATCAGGGTAGTCATAGTTCGTGTAAAACCAAGAACCATAGTCATTGCGAAGAGCGTAGAGCAGTAAAGGATCGCCGTCAGAATTATGCAAAATACCGCCTGTTACACTGCCTTTCGAATACTCGAATAGGCTGAATATTATTCGGCATTATAATGCCATAGTGTTTTGCACCAAGTTTCGTTATATAACGCTATTATTTTACTCTACCTATAGCTTTGCCGAAGGTATTCTCAAAATAATATCGTTCATCACAGTGGTCATCAACCTTAATTGATGACATATTCACTTTGACTGATTCTATTTTAACATATTGATAAATTTATAAAAAATAGCCTCGAATTGTTTACACAATTCAAGGCTAAAAATTCAAAGGGCAAAAAACTAAAGTCTAAAGACTCAAAGAATCAAAAGACTAAAAGTTAGAAACTTGCGAAACGACGAAAGCAAACCCATCGCTACGATTCCACCCGCTACCAGGGTAGCCATAGCGCGCGTAAAACCAAGAACCATAGCCATTGCGAAGAGCGCAGAGCAGTAAAGGACCGCCGTCAGAATCTTTAATTGGTTCATGCATTGCAACGATCCAATAAAGTCTCATAGCTTCCAGCTCTTTGTCAGAAAACTTCTCTCTGATGAGGCAGGCTACTTCGGCGCTTGGCGTAGAAAATTTGCGGTTCTTAGCTTCCTTGCGGATTGTTTTAGTAATACGATCACTATCGCTGAAGAATTCTCCTTTTAAAACAGCGATTTCGTAAGTAATGCCAGTTGTTGGTTTAAAACTTTTGGAGCGAAGTACGCTCTTAGCATAATCTCCGACAAGGAAACCCTTGCTTTCCAAACGGGCAATCCATTCTTCGCCAGTTGTTCCGTCGGAAGTGACACTGAAATAAATAACTCCTTTTTCCTCCCGCCAGCTTCTAGTCGGTTCAGATACAATGAGTTCACCGCGTAAAAATTTGTTCATTCCGTCCATTCCGCCGAGCTTGTTAACTACTGCCTCGATCTGCCCAAGGTTTAAATCTCCATATTTCATGATGAAAATTATTTTACAGACTGATTGCCTGCGTTATCTGCTGTCCGCAGTAGGAGCCATAACCATCTTGATCACAGCCAGGAAACGGCTAAGTTATTAACCATTTTTTGGCTGTGACCAATTTCGCATTTAGTTTTTAAAGGTCAATTATTATGGAAATATTATATCATATCAGTCAATATTTGTCAAGCTCAACATGGCTGAGTTCAATTAGTAAGTGCAACGTTTATGCACTAAAATTATAAATGACAGGACTCGGATTCGAACCAAGATAGACCAATAAAATCAATGGTTTTCTGATAATCGCTACAGTAAATCTAAAATATCCAAAAAAGGTTAGAACAGCTTTGGAGCAAAAAATTAGACTAATATTAAAACAAAAAAGAGCCTTTCGGCTCAATTTTGTCTATTAGCTCAGGGTCGTGGACGAAGTTCGAAATGGTGTGGCTAAGATTAAGTAAGAATTAGGCCTGTAATCCAGTATCTATTTTTTAATAATTAAAAAATTAAGATTTGAAATATACTTTAAGACTTTATAATCACTATTAATATATCAAACGCTTTTTATTCATCACTTTTTTCACAAATAAGGATTGTGGAAGTTACATCCCAAAAAAAATCATCATAAGTTAATCCAAAACTAGCTCGTTCTGTGGTAGGAACCTCTTTAATTGCATCTTCTATTTGCTGTATAATATCAGATTGTTCATCTAATTTAAATCTTCTGATAAAATCTTGCTTAGTCTGGTGAATTAATGGTGGTTGTTCTTTGGCAGGCACGACGTTATTATCACCAAAAACATCTTTTAATAATTTCTCATCATGTTCTAGGGTTCGAAGATTAACTTCTTTGCCAACAATTTTTTGAATTTTTCTCCAAAGAGTGGCTTCTGTTTCGGTGGGAAAATGAGAAACTTGATTAATAAAAAAACCACCGACTTTTAAAGTATCAAATGCCTGCTGAAATACTCTCTTCTCGTCAACATCATTTTTTTCATAATGGCTAAAACTACGGCCTACAATAAAATCCGTAGAGTTTGGTTTAAATTGCAGCGATTTATTGTCTAATACTATTTTATTAATCGGATAAGGTGACATTTCACTACTTGAGGTATTTTCAAACGCCTCTACATTACGATCAGACATTGTGAGTGTAATATCATCGTAACCCTGCTCATAAAGATGCTCAGCAAACGCTTTGCCGACAATACCGGTGCCAGCGCCTAATTCTAATATACGGATCGGCTCGCCAGACTCCCTTAACTTATTTAAGCGATCTTCTATTTGTGGCTCCTTGATGGTTTCAGCGACAAGACTAGCTATTTCCGGATTACCTAAATAACCACCATAAAGTTCTTCCAGGGGTTTACCGGATACTGTTATTTTATCAATATCAGCCACATGGCGAGGTTCAAACTTTTCTTTCAACATAAATTTATATAAATACAAGCAAAATAAAAAAATTAATCAAATTTAACACCTTTTATCCAATTAACTATTACTTCAAGAATTACATTATTATTTTTTTCAATCATCATCAGATGGCCATTGCCCTCTATGCCAATATCGCTAAGATTATAATGATCGACCTGAATACCATGGGGCCGAAAAGTGTCAGGAATCTTTTTATCATCAATTACATGCACGGGATTTTTAGGACTAGTAATGACCAGACAGCTGGTATTTTTTAATTTTGAATAATCATTAATTCTTATTTGAGTATTATTAATATTTAATCTTTCATAAAGTAGACGGGGATGCATTTTTTGTAGAGATGACCTGTATTGATTAAGTGATTGTTCATCGTCAGGAAACTGGATCGTAGCACCCGATGTAAAACTGTCTATAAGTTGCTTGGTGGGATAAGAATATTTATCCAGATCCAATATCCAATCAAGCTCTTTTAGCTTGGCTTTAATAATATTTTCAGATTCAAAGTATGGTTTGACTACAGTTTCAATATTGCCTGGTAAAGCTGGCTCTATGCTAACAATACCGACAACCTGTTTAGGTAATAATTCGCCAACTCTAAAACCAAAGGGGCCAGACAAGGAGTGAGTAACTAATATGACTTTACCTTGAATATTCTTAATTAAATCTACATAAGCCTTAACAATAAAATCACCATTAATATCCTCGAAAGGAATCGAGCCCGACCTCCCCATTCCCGGCATGTCGGTTACATAGACCTTGTATCCTTTTTGAGTTAATAACGGAGCCCAACCTAATCGCCCATCAGGGGTTTGAGTATAACAAGCGCCAGTATGATAACCTCCATGAATAAAGACTATTGACGCTTGGTCATTGTTTATTCCAAATTGCTCAACATACATTTTATATGGAAGATTAGAAAAAAATATTTTATTCATAGCTATCTTTTTTGAATATTATATATAAAAATAATACCTCTTTATGTTCCAAAAATCAAACAAAGAATATCTATATTATTATTTCATAGAACTAGGGCGTGGATTCGAACCAATATGAACCAATAAAATTAAGGGTTTTCATCAATTGCACCGATAAATCTAAAATATACCAAAAATGTTCGAACCGTTTTGGAACTTAAAATGTGTCTAATATTAAAACAAAAACAGGCCTTAAAAGCCTGAATTTGTGTTTGGCTCGGGGACTAGGATTCGAACCTAGATAACATGCTCCAGAAGCATGAGTCCTACCATTAGACGATCCCCGAATATTTTTTAAATTGTATCTAATCAACAAATTTCCAAACCTTCTCTCTTTTTGCTAATATTATTTATCCACACAGGTATCACTAAATATTTATCTATTTTTTTGCTATAAGTAAATTTCAATCTAAAAAATAAATATTTTTGATATAAATACAGATCGTCACAGTTATTCGTTTTTCTTTTTTTCTTTAAATATTAAGAAAAATATATATCTACCCCTCTTCCCTTTTTGGTTTTAGAAAAGGAAAAAGAGTAACTTCTCTAAGTGTTTTATTCATCATAAAAGCAAATAAGCGTTCACCAAAACCAAAACCAAAAGTAGGGGGTATACCATACTCTAACATTTCTACAAATTCCCAATCTGGCATCATTGCTTCCTTATCGCCTCTATCTATTAATTTTTGCTGTAATTCAAATCGCTTTCTTTGATCAACTGGATCATTTAATTCTGAAAAACCATTACCAATTTCACTACCGGCAATTATAATCTGAAATCTTTCCGTAAGTTCGGGATTATCACTCTTAGCTTTAGCAAGTGGAGAAACTAATTTTGGATGATTAATTAAAAATACTGGTCCGGCAATATTACGCCTACAGTATTTCCATAAAGTATCAATCAATCTTTCCCTGTTATCTCCCTCATATTTTACCTTTAATCCATCTAATTTATCTTTCATTTCTTTTTCGTTTGATTTTAAAACGTCAATATTAGTCTGGCGCAGAACTTCTTCACGATAATCCAAACGCGCCCAATCTCCTGCTAAATCATACTCAAACCCTTTAGTTTTAAACTTAGTAGTTTTAAAAACTTCAAGAGCAATTGTTTGATAGAGCTCTTTTGCTATTTTCATACCTTCTTCATAATCAGCATAAGCTAAATAAAATTCTAGGTTGGTGAATTCTTGTAAATGATCAGGGCCAGATCCTTCATTACGGTAGATACGACCAATTTCAAAAGTTTTTTCATAACCAGCGGCCATTAACCTTTTCTGCCATAATTCTCCCACTGAAATTCTTAAATAAACATCTAAATCATAATCATCATGATAGGTTTTAAAAGGGTTTGCTTCAGCGCCACCAGTGGTAGTTTCTAAAGTTGGAGTTTCTACTTCAAAAAACCCTCTTTTTTTCATAAAATTCCTAGTCACTTCCCAAAATTTACTTTTTTTATAAAATATGTCTTTTAATTCCGGATTAAGTAAGAGATCTAAATAACGTTTCCTATACCTTTCTTCTTCATCTTTCAAGCCAAACCAAGCATCAGGAATAGGAAGTATTGCCTTGGATAGCAAACTCCATTCTTTAACCATCAAACTTTTTTCTCCTTTTTGAGTAATAAAACAACTACCCTTTATTTGAACAAAGTCACCGTGGTCTATTAATTTTACAAAATTTTTATAACTATCTTCTTTTAGCTCCTTTTTAGATAAAACGATTTGCAAATTACCACTAGCATCCTCTAAATTAGCAAAGGTCAAATTGCCGTGGCTTCTGATACTACGCAATCTGCCGGCAATAAAAAAGGTATTTTTTTGTTTCTCAAACCGAGAAAAATCAGCTAAAACATCTCCTGTATTTCTGTCCCTTTTAACTTTAGCTGGATAAGGGTTAATACCTTTTTCTTTTATTTCCGCCAATTTTTTCAAACGTTCAGTTTTTTCATTAATTGAGTTCACCTTTTTTTCTTGATTAAATTCTTTGGCAGTATTCATATATTTATATCTTTACTCAATTTTTATTATTTTATATTTAACTACTCCCCGCGGAGTTTCCACTTCAACTTCATCACCTTTTTTGCGATGTAAAAAAGCTACTCCCAAAGGAGATTCATTAGATATCCTGCCTTCTAGAGGATCGGCCTCATTAAAACTAACAATAGTATATTTTCTTTCCTGGCCCTTTTCTGTCTTTACTGTCACCTTGGAACCCATAAGAATTTCTTTCTTGGAATTAACATTTTTTACCACCGTAACATTTTTTAAGATACTGGAAAGTTCTAAAATACGGCCCTCATTTAAAGCTTGGGCATCCTTAGCTTCACTATATTCAGCGTTTTCACTTAAATCCCCTAATTCTTTAGCCCGTTCAATCCTTTCTGCTATTTCTCTGCGTTTAATAGTGCTTAAATTACATAATTCATTTTTAATTTTATCATACCCTTCTTGGGAGATAATTTGTTCACTCATAGATTTTATAATTATCTTTTTTAACGATTATTATGCTTTAATATACTCTATTTGATTGAATAAAACAAGAGCTGGTAATAATAAATCCTATTCCTAAAGGGTGATTTAAATAGGGGGTAAAAAAATGAACTGTTGCTAAAAATAGGTAACCAGCAACTAAACCCCAATAAAAATAATCATTTTTTATAATTCCCAAAACAAAACTTTTTTTGATTAAAATCCAAAGTAAGTAGAGATAAGCTACTAGACCGAGGAGGCCGGTTTTTAACCAAATGTCAAAATAACCCCATTCAAAAGCATAAGTGGTATAAATACCACTGGCCTCAGTCTGTAAAATTCTAGGATCTTGGGAAAAATAAGTGACAGTTGCGCCAAATCCTTGACCACTTACTGGATTTTTCATTATTTCCTTAAAAAGAGGAGATAAAAGAGCCCAACGCGAAGCCACGGCCGCTTCTTCTTTACTACTTATCCGACTAGCTAACTGATTATCTAATTGTGTCGGAGCATTTTTAGGAATAACGACTAAAATAATAACTACGCCCAAAATAAAGCTGACAACAATATAACCCAAGGGCCGCAGAATCTTTTTTAATCCTCTTTTCCAAGCTAAAAATAATAATAAAATAAAAAGGGAAAAAGCGAAACCAACCCAGAAACTACGCGATAAGCTAATAATTATCGTACTAAAAAACAAAGCACCACTTAAAACTAATAGCCAATCGCCTACATTCTCCTTCTTTAGTCTAAATTTTAAATTATAGCTTCTTATGGCTAAAAATAAATAAGAAATAGCTACGAATATTTGCGATTGAATAAAAACTCTATTCCAACCATCAAGAATTGTCATTTCTCCTACTAAGGTTTTTCTTAGCCAATTATAAATGGAAAAAGATAAAAAACTATTGTTGGAAAAAATTGTTAATAAAATTAAAGTTTTTAAACTTATCCAAAAAGCAGCAGTAAAGAAAACCTGGATAATTTCCTGCCGGGAAGGCCGAAGAGCAATTAAGGGAAAAAGTAATAAGAAATAAAGCCAATTATTAAAATCAAAAAATATGTTTTGCCAGCTATTTTGATAAATAAAGGCAGAAATAAGACCTAGAATTAAAGCACTAAAAAGAAATAAAAACGGTTTTAACAAAGGAAAAGTTTTTATATTATACCAATATTCAGATCGACCTTTTGGATTTTTTAGCTGTATAAAAAATTTGCCGGCAAAAATTAATATGAATAAGGACCAAATCACTAAACGGAAAGATAGTAAATAACTTTCTGATAATGGTAAAAACAGTAAATAACCTTTAGATCCGATGATGAGTTCAGCTAAAACAAAAAGTAAGGCATATTTTGGACGATACAAAGATAGAAATAAAAATCCAAGCGTTAAAACAAAAAAGGCCGCTTGAAAAAAAGCGGGATAAAAAAAACCAAGAAAAGACACGAGCTCCAAGCCTAAAAAAAGACTTAACAAAAGAACAAAATTTTTATAATCGGATTTTTTTATTACCATGGTTATTATATTAGCAAAAATTTTTAAGCGCGACTATAAATATTATTGTGATAAATCCGAAAGTGTTATTTTACTTCCCTCCTCCAAACCTAAAATTTCTGCTTGACCAGCGTTTATCTCTAAAACATAATTAACTGGTTCAAAACTATTATAAATAATTTGAGGGCTGTTTCCCTCTGGTTCTAAATTCTGATAAATTTTTATTATTTCATCATCACGAATAAATATAATATCTAAAGAAAAATTCATATCCCTCATTACGAAAGAACGTTCTTTCATATCTGGGAACACAAACAACATACCACATTTAGGACATAAGCTTGAACGATTAGAAAGGCCTTTATATTGCTCTTCTAGCGTTGTTGCTATCTCCAGTTGCCAATCTTGTTGTGATGTTTGCTGAATAATATTTCCTGTCTTATTTGAAAAAATTCTAGTTTTTTCTAACCAATTCACATAAAGTAAACTAGCGACAAGAAATAAAAAAATAACAAAGACGAGAAAATACTTTTTTGTTTTACGATGTTTTTTAGAAGCCATGTTTTTCTCTGATAATTTTTATTGCTCGTTTATATTTTTTTACTGCTGGCAAAAACGGCAGTAGTTTATAAGCGAAAGATGGTAACCAAGAACTAATGGTGCCACCGGTTTTAATTTCAAATAAAACTTGCGGGATCCATAAACCTATTTTCCCTTCCTCTAGCATGGTTAGCCATAAATCCCAATCTTGAAATCTTTTCAAGCTCTCGTCCCAACCAGAAATAGGAAAATCCTGGCGCCTGATTAGGGATAAAGAGTGTATATAGGGCATTTTTTTTAATTTTTTTGGATTAAATTCATCCAACTTAAATAGTTTCTTCCCCCAATTAAAGGAAGAATAGGCGTAACTGGCTCCCGGATTTTTTTTTAAGGATAAAAGCATTGTCTCTAAAGCTGATGGTTTTAAGATAGCATCAGCATCACAAAATAAAATAAACTCTCCTTTTGATTCTTTAAACCCTCTATTTCTAGCCGCGGGAGCTCCTTTATTTTTTTGATTAAAGAAATAATAAGGGATACTGCTCTTCAAACTTTTTAAATATTTAGCCGCCATTTTTTCCGAATTATCAGTAGAACCATCGTTCACAATTATTACCTCAAAATCTTTATGAGTTTGTTTTTCCAGACTTTGTAAAGTTTTAATAATGGTTTTTTCTCGATTATACAAAGGAATAATAACAGAAATCATACTTTTAAAATAAAATTATTTTTTAATTATTGCCAGAAACTGCTGCGCTTGTTTTTCCCAATTAAACTCAGACTGAGAGCGTTTACATCCATATTCACCTAATTTCAAACGGAGATCTTTGTTATAAACTAAACGTAAAATTGCTTCTTTTATTGCCTCCGGATTCTTTGGATCAACTAATAAACCGGTTTTTTCATGGACAACCGCATCTTTCACTCCTCCAGAATCCCCAGCTATAACTGGTTTTCCAGCCAGATTGGCCTCTAAATAAACTATACCAAAACCTTCAAAATCAAAGCCAATTTGACGGGAAGGCATAATAAAAATATCAGTGGCATAAAGCCAACACCATTTATAAGCTTCCGACACCGAACCAATAAAAAATATTCTTTCAGCTTGAGAAGAAGTTGCTGCCATCTTCTTCAAATTTTTCTCTTCTGGTCCTTCTCCGATTATAAAATATTTAATATTTTTATCTTTTATTATATTAAGTGCCTCTATTACTTTATCAAATCCCTTTCTTAAAACCAAGCGTCCTAAACTTAGTAAATTAACAGAATTGTCTAAGTCATATTTCTTTTTTATTTCTTTTAACTTATCGCTATCAATATCGGGTATTGCCAAATCTATACCCGGATTTTTAACAACTACCTTATTTGTTAATTGAGAATCAAATTGAGAAACTAATTGAGCTAGATATGAATTAGCACAAATTATTTTATCAGCTCGTCTTAATATTAATTTAGCTAAAAATTTTTTGCGATAAGAAACTAAAGCTGAAGTAAAATCCAATCCATGCAAAATAATAGCATAATCAAAAGGCTTGAATAAAGACGCTATAAAAGCGGCTGTCCCTAAAGGTAAAATGTGACCAACTAGGAGATAATTAAAGCTGTTATTCCTTTTTTTTTGCCATATCTTTATTATTGCCTTAAACCAAGGCCAAGGACCTCTACCAGAAAAAAGTTCGCCTTGACAATTATCAATTACTTCTATTTCCTCCGGCCAAGGCCAATATTTAACTAAATTACCATAATAATTAGCTACTCCGCCTTGAAAAGGAGGATATTCTAAAGTAATAAGGAGAGTTTTCATAATTTAAATGACTTAAAAACGCTTTTTATATCCATCTGGTTAAAACCTTTTAATACATAAAGAAAAATAAAATAAAACACAGCGCTCAACGGAATAATAATTAAAATTGATAGCCATGATTTAATTAAAATAATAAATGAACCCATTAATACCGAAGCTAAAAAGACCTTTAGTAAAACTATTAAATTTTGCCGCCAATTGTATTTCATTATTGTTGGTATGACCGCTATTCCAAGGGCAAACATCAAGCCATTGCTAGCTAAAACAGCAATACTAGCTCCTACTGCCTGCCAGCGCGGTATAAGAATAATATTTAAAATAATACTGAAAATAGCTGTTTTTATCATATTAAAAGTATTTTTTTTCTGTTTATCGCAAGCATTAAGAAGCGAACCAATAGGGAAATTAATAAAAATAAAGAAAAGAGAAATAATTGTTATTTTTAAAGGAACGACAGCACCCCCATAACCTTCTTTAAACAATAAAACTATTTTATCAGCCAATAAAAAAGTGCCGACAATAATGGGCCAGGAAATAATCGTTAAATAATTTATCGCCCGCTTGAAAGTGGTGGCCAGCTGCTCTTTATTATTTTGCCAATAAGCGCTCATTGCCGGATAAAGCGAAGCGGTAAAAGCTAAAGGTAAAAATTGTAAGGCAAAAATAATCTTAAAAGCAACTTGATAAAGCCCGACTTGCTCATTACCAGCTAAAAATGCTAATAAAACTGAATCTAAATAAGTATAAATCCTTTGAAAAACGGCGTAAGCGGCAAAAGGCCAGCTCAAAAATATTATCCTTTTAATTAATTCTTTATCATAAACCAACCTTATTGGTATTTTGATTTTGAAAACTGCTATCACCCAAGAATAAATAAAGTTATACAGGCTGGCTAGAACTAAAGCACCCATAGCAAATATTAACCCGCCTCCTAAAAGCAAAGCTCCATAACCAAAAATTAAAACTATTAACTGAAAAATAATAGCCGAGATGCTTTCATACCTTAAATTATGAAAACCACGTACAGCGGCAAAAAAAGTGGTTGTAAAAGAATCCAGCACCATAGAAAAACAAGAAATATATACTAAAGTTTTAACTAAAGCATCAGCTCCTGACCAGTTTATTAAAAAAACTGCTGCTAAAACCGCTACTAAAGCTAAAGGTAATTTGATGCTTAAAATACTTCCCACTAAACGTCCGGCTCTAGCCTGATTCTTAGCTACTTCGCGAATAAGAACATTAGCCAGCCCTAAATCAATAATAATGGCAAAGATAGTGGTAAAAGATATAGCAAAATAATATTTACCCAAATCAGTTGGTCCTAAAAAACGGGCCAAAAGAGTAAAATAAAAAAAAGAAATGACTTTTTGTAAAACCAAAGCTAAAGTTAAATATGAAGTATTTTTAGCAATATTTTGTATTTTAGGCATATAAAAGCCGGCTCTTCTTTTCTTTCAGTATATCAGCTATTGATTAAATTTTAAAGTCATGATAGCATAATAGTAGCATAAAAAATAAAAATAACGAATAGTCAGAATTTTATTAAAAATAGATAGAATTTTTTTTATTTATATGAAAAAAGATATTCATCCTCAATATTATAGTAATTGCAAAATTAAATGTGCTTGTGGTAATAGTTTTACTATTGGATCAACAGAAAAGGAAATGAAAGTGGAACTTTGTTCTGCTTGTCATCCTTTTTATACAGGTAAACAAAAATTAGTTGATAGTGCTCGTCGGGTAGAAAAATTTGAAGCTAGAGTAAAAGCTAAAAGTACGGACAAATCAGGTAAAAAAATTAAACGTGCTAAAAGATCAAAAGAAAAGTCCAAAAAAGAAGTGGTGGTGAAAACCAAAGATATTAAACGTATTGCTCAAGTAAAGTTCAACAAAAAATAACATTTCTTAAATTGGCAACCAGAATTTAATTATTTAGTGATTTCTGTTAAAATAATTATAGCTGGTTGCTTTTTATATAAAAAATAATCTTATGTATGAATTAATAAAACAAAAATTTTTATCCTTAGAACAAGAATTATCAAATCCGAAAACCATTAAAAATAGAGAAAAGATGATAAAGCTATCTCAGGAGCACGCTAGCTTAAAGAAAATAATGGAAATGATAACCGATTTGAACACTATTGAAAAAAGAATAATAGAGAACAAGGAGATAGTTATTTCTGAAAATAATGAAGAAATAAAAATTATAGCTCAAGAAGAGTTGCTGGATTTAGAAAAAAAAGCCAAAAAATTAAAAGAAAAAATTGAAGAAGAAGTAAATCCGGAAAATCCTAATGATAGAAAAAATGCTATTTTAGAAATAAGAGCTGGCGCTGGGGGCGATGAAGCCGCCTTGTTTGCCGGAGACCTTTTTCGTCTTTATTCTCGTTTTTGTGAAAAAAAAAGTTGGCAAGTTGAATTAATAAATTCCAGCCCTATTGGTATTGGTGGTTATAAAGAAATAATATTCTCTGTGAAAGGTGATGGCGCTTATGGATTATTAAAATTTGAAGCTGGTACTCATCGCGTCCAGCGCGTTCCTGAAACTGAAAAACAAGGTCGAGTTCATACTTCCACTACCACAGTTGTTGTTTTGCCTGAAGCTAAAGAAATAGATATTAAGATAAACCCAGGCGATATCAGGATAGATACTTTTTGTTCTAGCGGACCAGGCGGACAAAGCGTTAATACTACTTATTCCGCAATCAGAATATCACATATTCCTACCGGCATAACTGTTAGTTGCCAAGATCAAAAATCGCAACATCAAAATAAGGAAAAAGCTCTACAAGTCTTACGCTCACGTCTATTAGCTAAAGAAGAAGAAGAAAGGATGAAGCAAGAATCAAATACTCGAAAAGATCAAATAAGAAGCGGGGATCGTTCTGATAAAATAAGAACCTATAATTTTCCTCAAGATCGGGTTACAGATCATCGTATAAATCATTCCTGGCACAATATTAATACTATAATGGAAGGAGATATTGAAGATATAATAAATTTATTAAAACAAGCTGCTAAACAAAAAAATAACCTTTATGACCATTAAAGAATTATTGTCGTCCTCTTCTCTTCCCCTTCTTGAAGCAGAAAGACTACTGGCTTTTTTATTATCTTGCTCTAGAGAACACCTTGTATCCTATCCTCAGGAAATCGTTGATAAAAAAATTATCAAAAAGTTTACCAGACTACAAAAAAAGCGAAAAAAATATTATCCACTTGCTTATCTAATTGGCGAAAAACAATTTTACGGCTTAAATTTTTTAGTAAATAAAAATGTTTTAGTCCCTCGTCCGGAAACTGAACAAATTGTTGACTATTTATTAGTTTATTTAAACAATAAGAATAATAAACAACCATTAAATTTTTTAGATATTGGCACCGGTTCCGGTGCTATTATTATTACTTTAGTAAAAAAAATCCAAGACTTAAAACCTAAAAATTCTAATTTTTATTCTTTCTACGCCAGCGATATATCAATTTCAGCCCTAAAAATAGCTAAAAAGAATGCTAAAAAATATGGGTTAGAAAAAAATATAATATTTAAAAGATCTTATTTAATAAAAAATATATCAACAAAATATTTAAAAGACGATAAAAAAGATTTAATTATAACTGCCAATTTACCTTATTTAACAAAAAAAGAATTAAAAGCGGAAAAGAGCATCAGTCACGAACCTAAATTAGCCCTTTATGGCGGAAAAGACGGTCTAAAATATTATCATCAGTTGTTTAAGCTGTTAAAAGATAAAAAATTAAATAATTTTATTTTAATCTGTGAGATAAATCCAGAGCAAGTAGAAAAAATGAAAAAGATGGCAGTTATTTATTTTCCTAAACATAAAACAAATAGTCGGATAATGAAAGACTTAACCGGAAAAAATCGTTTTCTAATAATTAATAAAGAATAATTAAAATTATAAAAGCTCCGCAAAACAGAGCTTTTATGTTAACAAATTTATTTTTACTTTCTATTATTTATTTTTTCTTTCCTCTTTTTCTTTTTCATCACCTTTATCGTCGGTATTTTCCCCTTCTGCGGTACTCTTTTCTTCGCCTTCAGCGCCTTCAGCAACCACTTCTTCCGCTACGGGTTCTTCTTCTTGAACTTTAGGTTCAGAAACCATAGTAACAATAGTATCAGGGTCAAGCAATATTTCTATATTTTTCGGTATATTTAAATTACTTATTTTTATAACATCGTTCATTGTCTCTAAAACAGAAATATCAACATCAATATGATCAACTAAATCTCCTGGTAGACATTCAACTTTAATTTCATTAATCTCCTTAATTAAAATACCGCCTAATTCTTTAATTGCTCTTGATTCACCGATAAAATGAAGTGGGATTTCCGTATGAATTCTATCTTTCATATTAACCTGATAAAGATCAACGTGTATAAATTGATCTTTTATTGGATTTTTTTGCACTTCTTTGATTAAAACATTAATTTTTTTTCCCTCTAAGTCAAGCTCTATTAAATTTGACTCTCCGGAGGAGGTAAAGATTTTAACAAACTCTGCTCTATTTAGTTTGATCGCCTGGCTTTTTAAACCTTTGCCGTAAACAACAGCCGCTATATCCTCTAAACCCGTCTTTTCTTTTATATTACGCTTTTGCGCTGACAATTTTAATTCCATAATTTTAATAACTAATTTTTGACTTTATAATAATATTTTGCATTATACCCATAATTATCATAAGTGACAACAAAGAGCTGCCACCATAACTGACAAAAGGCAAAGATAAGCCAACAATTGGCATAATACCTAAATTCATACCAATATTAATAAACATTTGAATAAAAATCAAGCCCGCAGCACCAATAAGGAAATAAATACCAAAATCGCTATTAATTTTTCTAATAGCTCGAAAGCACCGCCAAAATAAAAGTGAATAAAAAGATAAAATTAAAATAACTCCTAAAAATCCTAACTCTTCAGCAATAACGGCAAAAATAAAATCATTTTGCGCTTCAGGAAGGAATTTCAGCTGTGACTGCGAACCAAAACCAACCCCTTTCCCAATCAAGCCACCAGAACCAATGGCAATAACTGATTGGGAAATATTATAACCAGAATCAAGACTATTAGTCCCTGGAGAAGCAAAATTTATAATTCTCTGCTTCTGATAATCCTGAAAAAAGAAAAACCAAGCCGAAGAAAATAATAAAATGGCACTTAAACCAATGATTAAAAAATATTTTAAATTAAAATCAGCCGCAATAATTAAAACTAACCAAATCCCTAAAAGTATTAAAGCTGAACCAAAATCGGGTTGAAGCAAAACTAAGAAAATAAAAATTAAAGTATAGGCCAGGGAAACTAAAAAATGACGGGTAGTCTTTACTTTCGTAGCTAAAGAAGTAAAGTAATCTGATAAAAAAATTATTAAAATAATTTTAATAAATTCTACTGGCTGTAGGGCAAAACCAGCGATATTAAACCAACCTTTGGTTCCTCTGATCATATCCCCAAAAATAAGAACGGAAATTAAAAATAAAATACCGGCAAAAAAAAGATAACGGCTCAAACTGCGTAAAAAATAATAATCAATAAAAGAAAAAATAATTAAAACTACTAATCCAACGCTAATAAAAATAATCTGTTTATGAAAATTAAATAGATCCAAACTCCCTTGTCCTAAAGCAATACTATATATTTCCAATAATCCAAAAGAAACAAGTAATAATATGGTAGCAATAATTAACCAATCAAATTGGCTAAAATGAGCTTTTAAACGACTAAACATAAAAATTAAAAGGTGACATCTTGATATTTCAAATAAACAGAATCTTTAATAATATTAACTCGCGGTACTATTTTTACCTGGCTGACACTACCTAAATCTCCCGGCCAACTTAATTTTACCGAACGTTTTTCATCAGTTTTAATATTTTGGCCTAAATATTTCTGAACACCGATTAAATTAGAGCTAGAATAGAATAAAATATCAAAATCTATTTGGTAGTAACTATAAGGAGAATCATTAAAAATATTGAATTCCAAACTATTAAGCCTTAAATTTTCTGATAAACCGCTTTTAATAGCATTAAAAAAATTAACATCTGAAAATTCAAAATTCAATCTCTCTTGATAAAAAGTCGACCAATCTGGTATCTGCCGCCTGTTAACTCGGCTCCAAAAAATATCCTCAATTTTAAAAGTTAAATTAGAAGAACTGGGAAGTTCAAGACCTAAAACTATTAAATAGTAATTTTCTGCCGGCAAAACAAAGGAGCTGTCGCAATAAACAATTTCATCCTCTTGATAAAAACAATAATCAAAATCAGCCCAAAAATTATCGTTTGCATTATTTAAATTAACAGCTAGATCATAAGAATCACTTGATTTAAAAATCTCAACTTTTCCCGGCTTCATTTGTTCAACAACATTCCGAGGAGAAAGTACCTGATTTTCCGGTTGATTATCTATTGGTCCGCTCATAAAATAAATAATGTATGCATAAGTGGAATAAATAAAAAAGAAAGCTGATAAAAGAATAAGGAAAATTGTTAAAAGACGGGTTAAAAGTTGGCGATTCTCTGACAACCATAAACCGATTTTCATTTCGCGCAAACTGATACCACTTAAATCTTTAAATTTTTTTAGATCCTCATCCGATTGATATTTATCTTTAGCCATAATTTATGCTATAATGTTTTTATAAAATATAACCATTTTATGAAAGCTATTATTATAATAACACATTAAACTTTATTTATAAATATTCCTAACTTTTTAGTTTATGAAAAAAATAGCAATACCCTTAAGCGTCCCTAGGAGTAAGCACAACGAATTTAAAAAAAACATGAAGCTTCTAACAAAGGGCACTGGTAATTTATTTTTAATCGCCGGTGATCAAAAAATAGAACATTTAAATAATGATTTTTACGGACCAAAAATTGCTATTGAGGACAGCAACCCTGAACATTTATTTAAAATAGCAGCTGCTTCAGAAGGCGGAATTTTGGCCACCCAGTTAGGCCTTATCTCTCGATATGGCCAAAAATATTCTAAATTGCCGTATATTATCAAAATAAACAGTAAAAGCAATCTTGGCCCTAATGCCGAAAAAAATTCCAGCCAACCTTTATGGAGCGTGGATGATATACTAACTTTTAAAAGGCAAACTGAATTAAAAATCGCCGCTATCGGCTATACTATTTATCTTGGAGGCAAATATGAAGCACAAATGCTAACTGAAGCCGCCCAAACCATATTTAAAGCTCACCAAGCCGGGCTAGCAGCTATTATTTGGATGTATCCGCGCGGAAATAAGATTAAAGAAGAAGATATCCATACTATTGCCGGTGGCGCCGGAGTGGCTACCTGTCTAGATGCTGACTTTATAAAAGTAAAATATCCTTATAAAAGAAAAGATAGAAAGACAACGGCTCAAGCTTTTAAAGAGGTTATTTCTGCCTCTGGAAATAGTCGTATAATATGCGTCGGAGGTAGCAAACAACCAGCTAAAGACTTACTTTCATTTTTAAATTTGCAACTAAAAGTTAGTGGTAGTTCTGGTTTGGCAATCGGCCGCAATTTACATCAAAGATCACCCCAAGAAGCTTACAATTTAGCTAAAGCTATAAGCGCTATGATATTAAAAGGGTCTTCTTTGAATGAAGCAATAAAAATATATAATAACAAAATTAAACAAAAAAAAGTAATAAAAAGTAAATTTCTAGGATTTTTTTAATTTTCATAACTAATAAAAATACAAATATAAAAAACCCTTAAGGGTTTTTTATTTACGTCATTTCACGATATACTTATTATTAAAAACTGTCTTTTATTTTTATTTCTATTCTATCAACTAAATGAGGAGCTCTTTTTACAAAAACAGGATAAAATTTTAATTCATATTTGTTTATTTCTGGATAATCCTTTAAATAAGTATCTATTTGCTCAGCCTTTAAATTAACCAAATTTTCTTTTTTTATCACATTAGCATCGCTCTTTAATACCATTAAACCAGAAAATGTTGCTTTTATAGTTGCTATTTCCTCTTCTTCATCATAACTTTCCAAAATATAAGATAAGCTATTTGAATTAAATTCAATTAGTTCTTTGTCGTCAGGCACTAAAATTTTAAGTTTGGACAAAGCTAATCTTTCCACTTCTTCTTGAGAAAAAGAAATGACAACAACAGTGGCTGAAGCTTTTAGGTTAAATTCATCCTTCTTGTCTCCAACTTCAGCGCTAAATTCAATATTTATTGGCTCTAATATCTTATAAATCATTTCATCCTGGCTCCGAAATGATTCTATTTCTTTAACTTTAGCTAAAATAAGATCATAAGCTTCACTTTTAGCTAACTGAATATCAGAAGTTTTAATGTATCTCTGCATTTTTTGACGATAAGAAAAGGCTTGATCACTTTCAGCATAAATTTTATCTTGCAAACCCGCCCATAAACCAGGAATAGTAAAACGGGAAGGACTAATTGCCATATCCCGCGTTATTTTATCAGCATAAATCTCCACTTCAACTTCCTCTCCAGCTGGAACATTAACCGCCTCCTTTATACGAAACAGCTTATTGTCTGGAGACAGTAGTCTAGTAGTAGCTACTAGGGGCTGAGAACGGCTGTAATTATTTATTATTCGTACTTTACCTGTTATCTCCTCGCCTAAAAACTCTTCACCGCTGGATTGATAAATTTTTTCTACTTCTATCTCTAATTTATTAACTGAACCACTTACCTTGTCGCGAGCGTCTCCTGGCCTAACTTCTCCCTCATCTTGGTTAGCTACCTTTAAAAACAATGTATTATTCATAGCTTCAACTTCCGGAGTAATTAAAATTGTTAATTTAGAAAAAGAAAAATAAAAAACAACCAAAGCTAAAAATCCAACCAGTACCAAAAATTTCCAAGCCAAACTACGATAAAGACGGATACTTTTTTTATTTTTATAAGTTTTACCTTCACTTTCTCCTATTCCTTTCTCTGTTTTTTTCTGACGGTGCATTTCTGTTACTAAACCAGAAAAAAATTGTTTTTGCTTGTCGGTTTCCTCGGGTAAATTTTGAAAATCATCATTTTTATTTTCTTCTAAATCAGGGTGCCGCCTTGATGCCTCGTTTTCTTCTAAATCAAGAAAAAACTTTTCAGTTTCCTTTAGATCAATCGGGGCATCTTGTAAAGATAAAGATTTATCGGAAAAAAATGTCTCCTCTTCAATATTCTCATCACTTATTACATCAACTATAACCGGCTTTACTTTATTAGTTCTATTAGCGGTCTTTTTTGTTTTCTTAGTATTTTTTTTAGAGGAAGCTTTGACTTTTGGTTTAGATTTGCTCTTATTTTTTTTTGAGCCGGAAGAACTTTTAGTGGATCCTGTTTTTTTAACTCTGGGCATAAAATCGCAAAAATTAAATTAGAACCGAAAAAAAATTAAAAAATAAATTAAAAAATATACAATAAAATATAGTTAATTTAAAACTGATTTTATTATAGCAAAAAATAAGAATTCCGACAATTTAAATAAATATATAAAATTTATTCTGCAATTCTTATGATATTTTTGAAAAGGTTTTTAATTTTTATTTTCAATTCTTGATTGTTTTTCACTTTAAAATCTGTTTTTATAACCTTATATTTATCATTTTCAAGCAAACGAAAATAGACCTCATCTTGACCAGAAAAAAGAGCAAAAGATTGCTTTAGTTTTTTTAAATCAGAGGCGGAGAGGGTTTTTTCCAAAGTTAAGCGTAAAGGATTATTTAATACCGATAAATTTTTCGCTTCTTTCTTATTAGAATCAACTCTTTTGGAATTAAAGGTTTGCCGACCATTATAATTCCCGTTACTAAAAAATTGCTTTTTAGATGAAGAAGAGTCTACCATATTCTTTTTAAAATCATCTATTGATTTTTTAGGGTCAGCTAAATCTAAAATAGCTACTCTATCTGCCAATATTTTTATATCCTGATCTTTTTCTGAAATCGTTCCGGCAACAATTATTGCTTTCCCCTCCCTCCATAACTCTAGAGTTTCTTTATATAATCTAGGAAAAATTAATAATTCACTAAAAGATAGGGCATCTTCAATCTTTACAAAAATCATAGAATCACCTTTTCTGGTAATTATTTTCTTAATATTAGAAATAATACCGGCGGTAATGATAAAATTATCCTTTTTATGACCAGCTAAATCAATTAGAGGTAGGGCATAATCCTGAAGATAGCTCTTAAATAAATTAAAGGGGTGCTCGCTGATATAAAGTCCTAAAAGCTCTTTTTCCCAATTAAGTTTTTCATTTTGCTCAACCGGCGAAGCCGGAATTAACATTGGTTGAGAATGACTATCTTCGGATAAGGCGCCGAACAGATTCTTTTGCTTACTGGCTTTGATTTTAGCTTCTTCTCTATTAAAATTTAAAAATTTTTCTAAATTAGCTAAAAGTAGACCACGCTCACCAAAGCTATCCATAGCTCCACTTTTTATCAAGCTCTCTAAAGATTTTTTATTTAAATCTTTATCGGCAACTCTTTTTAATAAAGAAAAAACATCAAAGAAAGGGCCGTTATTCTTGCGCTCTTTTATTATTTCATCAACAATATGCTCTCCGACATTCTTAATTGCTTTAAGCCCAAAACGAATAGTATCAACTTTAGCCTCTAAACCCACTGTTTTATTTTCTTTAGTGCCAGCGGTAACAACTGTAAAAGTACCGAAAGATTCATTAATATCTGGAGGCATTATTTTTATACCCATATTGCGGCACTCCTCTATTTCAATAGCAATTCGGTCAGTATCGCCCTGATCAGAGGTAAGAAGAGCAGCCATAAATTCAACCGGCCAATGAGCTTTTAAATAAGCAGTCTGATAACCAATAAGGGCATAACAGGCAGCGTGGCTACGATTAAAACCATAACCAGCAAAAGGTTCAATAAAAGAAAACACTTTTTCTGCTAATTCTTCATAAATTCCGTTTTTGACACAACCGTCAATAAATTTTTCCTTCTGTTCTGACAATAAAGAAACAATTTTCTTGCCCATGGCTTTGCGTAAAACATCAGCTTGTCCCATGGAAAATCCGGCTAAATCGCGAGCAATCTGCATAACTTGCTCTTGATATATAGCAACACCATAAGTTTTTTCTAAAATATTTTCTAATTTGGGATGAAGATAAGAAACTTTCTTCGCCTTGTGCTTACCAGCAATATAATCAGGGATCCATTCCATCGGACCAGGGCGGTATAAAGCAACCATAGCAATAATATCTTCAAATACAGTCGGTTTTAATTCGCGTAAATAGCGTTTCATACCGGCAGATTCAAACTGAAAAACGCCAGTAGTCTCACCTTGTTGGAATAATTTATAAGTTTTCTCATCATCAAGAAGTGTTTTGTCAATATCTAATTCTAACCCTCTGGTATTTTTTATTATCTTTAAAGCTGATTCAATAATAGTAAGATTTTTTAAACCTAAAAAATCCATTTTTAACAAACCTAAATCCTCTATTGGATGTAAAGAATATTGAGAAATAATAGACTCGTCAGCGGAAGAAGCTCTTTGGATAGGGACATATTCTGTTAAAGGTTTATTAGTTATTAAAACCCCACAAGCATGAGTGGAAACATGCCGGGCTACACCCTCTAAGCGCTTGGCATAATCAATTATTTTTTTAGCCATAGGTTCATTCTGATACATTTCTCTCAACTCCGGTACTGTCTTTAGGGCTTTTTCTAATTTAGTAAACATTGGAATGCTTTTAGAAATTTTATCACAGTAATCATAAGGCGCGTCTAAAACCCGTCCAACATCTCGCACTGCTGCCCTGGCTGCCATAGTACCAAAAGTGATAATTTGCGCCACATGATTATGGCCATATTTTTCACCAACATAATTAAGCACTTCATTCCGTCTGGTATCAGCAAAATCCATATCAATATCAGGCATAGAGATTCGCTCTGGATTTAAAAAACGCTCAAATAAAAGATCATATTGTAAAGGATCAATATTAGTAATGCTAGTTAAATAACACACTAAAGATCCGGCGGCACTACCGCGTCCTGGACCAACCACAATTTTATTATCCTTAGCCCATTTGATAAAATCAGCTACAATTAAGAAATATGAAGGCCAACCCATTTTCGCAATCACAGACAACTCGTAATCAAGTCTTTCTTTAACCTCTTTTAACTTTGAAGGGGTGGCCTGGGGATAACGCTTAGTAATTCCTTTTTGGCACCATTCGCGCAAATAAGAATTTCCGTCATAACCTTTGGGTACGGTAAAGGAAGGCAGCTGTGTTTTTCCTAATTCAAGTTCCACATTACAAACTTCGGCTATCTTTAGAGTATTTTTTATAGCCTCAGGTACATGGGAAAAAGCGGAAATCATTTCTGAATTTGAACGCAATGAATAATCACCGCTTCCTATCATTTTCATTCTATTAGTATCAGATATCTTTTTCTTATTTTGCAAGCATAACAAAATATCTTGGGCTTCATCATCTTCTTTTTTGAAATAATGAACATCGTTTGTGGCTACTAAAGGAATGCCTAATTTTTTAGAAAAATCTATTAAGGCGGTGTTAACCTTTTCTAAATCCGGTAATTCTGGATGATGCATAAGCTCTAAATAAAAATTACCATAGCCAAAAAGCTCATTATATTCTTTTATTCTTTTTTCCGCTTCTTTTAATTTATCAATTATTATTAAATGGGGAATTTCGCCGGCTAAACAGCCGGAAAAAGCAATGATGCCCTCATGGTACTCCTTTAAAAGGTCAAAATCCATACGCGGTTTATAATAAAAACCTTCAATATGAGATTTGGAAACTAATTTAATAAGGTTTTTATAACCTTGATTATTCTTAGCTAAAAGTAATAAATGAAAAGGCCGGCTATCTTCCTTAAAATTTTTATCAAAACGGGAGCCGGGTGCTAAATAAGCTTCCACTCCGATTATCGGCTTTATACCAGCTTTCTTAGCTTTTTGGTAAAACTCAACTACGCCATACATAACACCATGATCAGTAATGGCAATAGCCGGAGAGCCTTGCTCTTTAGCAAAATTAATCATTTCATCAATTTTAGTCAAACCGTCAAGCAAGGAATAATGAGTATGATTATGAAGATGGACAAAAGACATAATTTTTTATAAAAAGCTAAAAAAATATCAAAAAAGTATTTAATCAGTGTTTAGCTGTATTTTATTATTTTAATACAAGAAACTAAGACTGGCAAATAAAAAAGGAGTCTGTATTAAAACTCCTTTAGCTGTTTGATTAATCACTCCTGATTCTTCAAATTCCTTCCTTGACCATCCGGAACCATAAAACAAGAGGTTAGGGAAAATAAAATTAAGAGAAAAGCCCCTAAGCCTGTTAAAATATCAGCCAAAACACTGGGACTATCAGCAAAGAAGGCTGATAAAATCCCGCCAACAACAGCTACTTTTACAATAATTGAAAAGAGCCTTTGCCAATCTTTATTCTCTTCCATGATTTATTATTTTATAGGTACTAATCGTTTATTATTAATTATTTTTTAATTTTTGTCAATATAGAATCAAACTCATCTTCACTATAAAAATCAATTATTAACTGGCCACCTCTTCCCCGTCTTTTTATTTCTACTTTGGTGCTAAAAAATTGGCTCAATTCGTCTTCTTTGGCTTTATCAAAATAATCTTTAACTTTACGGCTTGAATTATTACTAAGGCGCTTTACCTCTTTATCAGTCTGCGCCACTGTCAAACTATGACGTAAAATCTTCCTAAGCATATTTAACTGCTTAGCTTCACTATCAAGTGCTAAGAGCTGTTTGGCATGTGCTTCGCTTATCTTACCAGCCGATAAAGCATCTTGCGCTTCAGAGGGCAAAGATAAAAGCCTTAAAGTATTGGTTACACTAGAACGAGCCTTGCCCACTTTTTTAGAAATTTCATCCTGAGTAATATTAAATTCATTAATTAATTTTTTATAAGCATGGGCGGTTTCTATCGGATTTAAATCTTCTCGCTGTAAATTCTCTATTAAAGCAAATTCTAATTTCTTCTGGCCTTTCTCTTCCCTAATTATAACCGGTACTTTCTTTAAACCTATCAGTCTGGCACTTCTTAACCTTCTTTCCCCCGCTATCAATTCAAAATGCTCACCTTCTTTAGTAACTATTAGAGGTTGGATAATACCGTGCTCTTTAATTGATTGCGCCAAATCATCTAAGGCACTATCAGAAAAAAAAGTACGCGGCTGAAAAGGATTAAAATCTATTTTATCCGGACTTATCTGTAAAATTCTTTCATGATCATATATAATTTCTTTCTCTTCTTTTTTGTCATTTTCATCTTGATAAGGATTTTGACCATAAGATATGGTTTTTTTAGGAATTAGGGAACCAAGTCCCCGACCTAGTCCTGACGCCATATAAAAAAATTAATAAATAAATTATCTTTCCAGACTCAAAATCTCTCTGGCTAAATTTTCATAAGCCCTGCTTCCTTTTGATTTTGGGTCATATTGTAAAATAGAACGGCCATAGCTAGGAGCTTCGGCTAAACGAACAGCCCGCGGTATAACCGAACGGAATATTTTGTTAGGAAAATATTTATAAAGCTCTTCCATTACTGCCCCTGACAATTTATTGCGGCGATCAAACATAGTGATAACCGCTCCCATAATACTTAAATCTGGCTTTAAATTATTCTGCACTAAATTAATTGTCTCCAGCAATTGACTTAATCCTTCCAAGGCGAAATATTCACTTTGAATAGGAATTAGAGCCTCATCAGCCGCTACTAAACTATTGATTGTTAATAATCCTAAAGAAGGTGGTCCATCTATTATTATATAATCATAATTTTTTTTATCATCTTCCAAAATTTTAGCCAAGCGAAATTCACGATTCTCCATAGAAACCATTTCTATACCTGCTCCGGCTAAAGACGGGGTCGATGGAGCAATCTTGAAATCTGATTGCATGGTACGCTTGACTATTTGATAAAAGGGTTTAAAGCCGATTAAGGCTTCATAAATGCCAGCTTCTAATTTACGATGATCTAGACCTAATCCAGAAGTAGCGTTAGCCTGAGGATCAAGATCTATAAGTAAAACTCTCTTTTTCATCTTAGCTAAATAAGCACCGATATTAACAGCTGTGGTAGTCTTCCCTACACCACCCTTTTGGTTAACAATAGCAATCGTCTTGCTCATAATTTATATTTTAATGTTTTCATTATAACTTAAAAAATTACTTTTGACAATTAAATGTATTAAGAAAAAAATCCAATTTTGACAAAGATAACTCAGTTTATTATACTATCCTTAGCAATTAATATAGTATGCCTAGGTGTCGGAACTGGTAGACGAACGCGACTCAAAATCGCGCGGTTGAAAAACCATGCGGGTTCGAATCCCGCCCTGGGCACCAAAAAAACAGGTCAAAACCTGTTTTTGTTTTTAAATAAATTACTTTATTATTCCGCCACCTAACATTCTCTCTTTATCGTAAAAAACCACACTTTGTCCGGGTGTTACCGCCCGCTGGGGTTTATTGAATTTAACCAAGCACTGATATTTACTCTTGGGAATGACTTGACATTTTACCGCTTTATGTCCATATCTAATAACCGCTTGACAAAAAATTGTTTTTTTTAACTCCTGGCTGCTCAGCCAATTTATTTGCTTTGCTACCAAACTATCTTGATATAAAATATCTTTATTCCAAGTTTTTACTACATACAAGATATTTTTGTTATAATCAAATTTGGCGACATAATAAGGACCAGTACCACCGATTTCTATACCCCGCCTTTGCCCAATAGTATATAACGGCAACCCCTGGTGCCTCCCAATAACTTTATCGTTGTCTAACAGTTTTATTGGTCCAGGGGTAAGTTGTAAATATTTTTTTAAAAAATTATTATGCGATCCTGATAGGAAACAAATATCTTGACTTTCCGCTTTGTTTTCCACACCCAGATTAAATTTAGCTGCCAGTTTTCTGACTTGGTTTTTACTATATTTACCTAAAGGAAATAATAGACTCTTTAATTCCTCTTGAGATAATCTATAAAGAAAATATGATTGATCTTTGAGTTTATCTTTAGCTTTGAATAATTGACAGCTTTGCCCTTTTTTTTTAATTTGCAAATAATGACCAGTGGCAACATAATCAAAACCTAAATTTTGAGCATATTTTAACAAACGCCCAATTTTTATTTTTTTATTACAAATAATACAAGGATTGGGCGTATGACCGACTTCATACTCGCCTAAAAAATTATCTACTACAGCTCTCTTAAAAGGAACGGAAAAATCAAGTTCATAAAAAGGGATACCTATTTTAACCGCTACCTGACGGGCATCTGACCAAGATTTTAAAGAAGAACAACGATCTTCTCTCTTGTCAATCAAACTGTTATCCTTCCAAAAATTTAAAAAAATTCCGGACACTTCATAGCCTTGATCAAATAAAAGCTTGGCCGCCACCGAAGAATCTACTCCGCCCGACATTCCCACTAATACCTTTACCTTTTTATTCTTTCTCTTGTCTATCTTCATTTTTATTGTATAAACTTTCAAATAACCGCAAATAACTTTTAGCTGTTTCTTCCCAAAAAAATTCAGCTGCTCTCTTCTTACCACGAAAAACAAGACTATCTCTCAAATCTTTATTGGTTATTGCTAAAATTATCGCCTCCTCTATTTCTTCGCTTTTATAGGGATCTACCAATAAAGCGCTGTCTTCCAAAATTTCAGGCAAACTGGAAACATTGGAGGATACTACTGGTACGGAAAAACTCATTGCTTCAAGTGGTGGAAAACCAAATCCTTCATAAAAAGACGGATAAACAAAAACACCGGCATTTTGATATAAAAATATCTTTTCTTCCTCTTTAATATAACCTAAAAATTTAATGTCTTTCCAATAATTAGACCGGCGCCAGGCAGAAAAAATCTTTTTATGCTTCCAACCTATTCCGCCGGCTATGACTAACTGGATTTTAGCTAAATCCGGTCTTTTTTCCCGTAAATTGTCATAAGCTTCTATTAAACCAGATATATTTTTCCGTGGCTCAATATTTCCTAAAAATAAAATAAACCCCGGCTTTATTGTCTTTTCTTGTAAAAATTTTTCCGCTTCAATTTTATTTCTATAAGGTAACGTTGAATAATTATTACCGGAATAAATTACCTCTATCTTCTCTTTAGGTAAAGACAAAATTTCAATTAAATCATCTTTGGTATTTTTTGAAACTGCCACTATTTTATCAGCTCTCCTCAACAATTTCTTTATTCCTAAAGCTCTATGCCAGAAATTTTTGCGCCAGCTGAAAAATTCGGGACAGCGCAAAAAAGAAACATCATGAACAGTCATTACAAGCTTAGTCTTGGAACTGAGCCTTATAAAATTAAAATGAGGGGCAAAAAAAATATCAACCTCTTTTAAAATTTTATCCAATTTAGGGAATTTAAAAATTTTTTGTAAAAAATAATTAAAAATTTTATTAGGGTAGCGAGTCCTTATTAAACAACTGTTGCTTTGCCGCCACTTTTCAAGCTGGCAAAAGGGCGGTTTGAAAGAATTATAAAACAAGCGATACTCGTTTTTCCTATCTAATTTTAACAGGGCGGACAATAAATTGGCAGCGTATTCTGATACACCGCTATAACGCTTGTCCATTAGCACCCTAGCATCTATTCCTATTTTCATGATTCCTATCTTTCTATATCGTTATTTTCTAAATGACGATAAATAAATTCTTTTATTTTCTGGCGGAATCTTTCTACTGAGAATTTCTCTGCCCACAATTTTATCTCCTGAGCATTGAAATTATCAGGATTAAAAGACTGGACCGCTTTTGCTACAGATTCCTTGTCTTGACTAGAGAAAAAAATTCCAGTTTTTCCTTCAATTATGGTTTCAGTGGCACCGCCTTTTTTATAAGCGATAACCGGCCGACCTGAAGCCATAGCCTCCACTGCAGTAATACCAAAATCTTCTTCTTGAGGATTAATAAAAGCTTGGGATTTGCTGTAAAGATTAGCTTTTTCTTGATCACTGACCCAACCTAGAAATTCAATATTATCAGCTCTATTTGCCAACTTTATTAATCTTTTTAAATCAACTCCATCACCAAAAATTTTTAAACGTTGCTCTTTTAAAAGATCTCGGAAAGCTTCTATCACAATATCCACTCTTTTATAGGGCGCTAAACGACAACCAATTAAAAAGTATTTACTTTTCTCTTCTTGTTCATTTTTGCTTTTTAAATTAAATTGTTCGGTTTCTACAGGTGGATATATAACAACCGAATTGCGGCGATAATATTTCTGTATCCTTTTTTTCACTGTCTGCGAATTAGCGATAAAGAAATCAACCCGATCAGCCGCCAATCTATCCCATAAGCGAATACGGTTCAAAATTAAGGAAATTATTTTTTTCAGCCATTTGTTATATTTAAGCTCATTTATATATTGATGGGTATCGCTCCATAAGTATCTAGTTGGCGTATGGCAGTAACAGATATGTAGAGTATCAGGAGTTGTTATTACTCCCTTAGCAAAAGAACTAGTATCGGAAATAACTAGATCATAATTGCGCAAATCAAAAAATTCCACCGCCATTGGCATAAAATATAGGTACCATTGATAATGTTTAACTCCGCCAGGAAGTTTTTGAATAATTGAAGTTTCAATTTTACGATTTTTAAAATACTTGTCAACATTTTTCTTTTCGTATAAAAGCGTATAAATATGAGCTTCCGGAAACATATCCGCTAATACTTTTAAAACTTTTTCAGCACCGCCATCTTGAGCTAAATGGTCATGTATTAAAGCTACTTTCATAATGCTATAAATTAATATAATCTATTCTACCTGTCTATGTTTAAAAACCGCTAATGGGGTCTTAAAGAGAATAGAAATATCGAGTAAAAGTGACCAATTTTCAATATAATAAATATCTAATTTGGCCTCTTCTTCAAACATTAAATCGCTACGTCCAGAAATTTGAGCCAAGCCAGTTATACCGGGCTTGATTGTTAAAGTTTTACGATGATAATTCTCATATTTAGCTACCTCTTCTGGTAAATGAGGACGCGGTCCAACTAAACTCATACGACCAATAAATACTAAGAAAAATTCCGGTAACTCATCAATTGAATAACGGCGAATAAATTTACCTACTCTGGTAACACGCGGATCATCTTTTATTTTCACCATTGGACCATCAACTCTAACATTCTTATCCGCTAACTCCTTATAACGCATACTGTCAGAATTAGGGATCATGGAACGGAATTTGAAATATTTAAAAGGTTTGCCGCCTTCGCCGATACGATAGAGATAAGAGCCGTCATCACGACGAGAAAAGAAAACCGGCCCACGAGAATCAATTTTTATCGCTAAAATAGTTAAAAGTAAAATTGGTGAAAATAAAATAATTAGAATAGAAGAAAAAACAATATCAAATGCACGCTTAAAAATTCGGCCCCAACCATCTAAAGTTGTCCTTTTTACTTCTACAATCGGTACACCGATAGTTTCAGTTACCTCTGTCCTTAACACTTTCACCTCAAGTAAATCGGCTACATAACGAAAAGTTATATGATTATCATTAGTAAAATCATATAAACGTAGTGTTTCTACTTTACTTAGATTAGGATCACTTTGAATAATTTCATCAACTTCCCTATCTTTAATAAATTGTAAAATATCTTGAGCAGTTTCTAAAGAAAAATCTCTCGTCCTTTTTACCACTTCATATCCAGCTTTTTTGTTACTAGAAAATTCCGCCATTAAATTCTCTGTGGTTTTTGAATTTCCTACTAAAATGATCTTGCGAACGCCGATTCCATAAATAAATAAACGACGCTGAAGCCAACGAATAAAAGCGTGAGCTATACTTAAATATATAATAGCAAAAACAAAACCGGCTAGAACAATAAAACGGGAATCAAATAAATCGCGTTGTAAAAAGATAATTATCGCCACCAAAGCCAGACCAGTAGCACAAGAAATAATGATGCGCTGTACCTCCTGGGCCAGCTTGCGCGCGCTTTTTATTTGATAAAGGCCAGAAAGAGCAAAAATAATTATCCATAAAAAAGCAATAAAAAGCAATGATTTAAAATACTCTGGAAAAGGTAAATCAAAAATAACGGGCCGCCAACTGACTGTCCAAGAAGAAAAACGTAAATAATAAGCAGATAAACCAGCTAAAATAAGTACAGCAAAATCAACCGGAATAAATAAAACTGAGAAAAACAATTCTGGTTTTTTCATAAATTAGGAAATATTGACTATAAAAAATGTCATCAAGGCAGCTATAAGCCGGATTCTGTTTTAAGCGACATTTATCTAGGTCCGACATTACTGACAGACTCGAGCGAGCCACTTTTTCTTTTCAGCAAAAACGCTAAAAAGTTTGCTCTTGCTTCTAATAGGGTTTACCGTGTCATCTCCGTCACCGGAGGACAGGACTAATAGCCAAAACGACACTTAGCCCCTTTTCACCTTTTATCCTAATGTTATTCAGGATTAGTATTGTCTCTGTGGCACTTTCCCTAGAAACGCCCGACTATAACCGTAGCGTCCCGGTGGGCATTACCCACTATTATTTTTGAAGTCCGGACTTTCCTCTCTTTTTAAGAAAATTTTAAAAAGAGTAATCGCCCGCTCACCTTGATAACGTTATAAATATTACAATAAAAACCAGAAAAAAGCAAGAATTACAAAAAATTGATTTAATCTTTAGTCAAAATATAAAACAATACTAAATAGCTCTAAAAATAACTTTAAAATTAGCCAAAATGAAATAATAATCAAATAATAAATTTCAATTTACTAAACTATTTTGATATAGTTTTGCTACCTGCCCTGATGTCAAAACACCTTCCCAAACACCTAAATCATCAAGCTCAACACTATTTAATTGACTAGCTATAAGTAAACTATCTGGCTCTTCTCCGTCTTTTATCCAATAAAAAGGGATACTTCTTTTTTCTTGACCATCAACATACATTTTTAACTGATAACGGTAAGAATCATAAGTTAACACAAAATGATGCCAATTATCATCATAGGGTAAATCAACGTCTTTCCCTTCACTGAATATTCCATACATATCATTAAAATAAAAACTACGCCGATACTGACAAGGGGCAAAACCTAATTTACTTCCTTCATTATAAAGTAATGATATAAGAGACCGTCCTTCTTTAGGATAAAACTGACTACGCCACCAAAAAGCTAAAGACATATCCTTACTGGCCAAAGAAACAGGAAAATCAAGAGATATATCTTTCCCCCAATTACTAACAATACCCGTATTTTCCGATCCTCGCCAAATCCAAGAATTAGGCGGCAAATTCATAACTAAATCAGAAACACTATCAACTGCTTCCAAACCGCCACCTTCATTAATTAATTCATGGCCTTCATTAAAATCCCAAAAATATTTTAAATTAGCAGGTTGCTGTTGCTCACGTGCCTTTATCGGAGTAAAAGGAGCACTTGTTTGCCAATACAAAGCTATTTCTTCCGCTGATAAAGATCGATGCCAAATAGCTAACTCATCCAGAGAAACTGATCCCATGCTACCGCTTATTTCCAAATAAGAAAAATCACTGGGCAAACTTTGCACAAAATCATGGCGATATGTTTCTTGACCGTTGAAGTAAACTGACCAATAATTATTTTCCTTATCTACCACTAAAGCAAAATGACGCCAAGCTTTGTTTTCTTCAGAAAAAACCGGAGCCTTATAATAACGCCAATCAGAATTAGGTAATCCATCTATTTGTAATAATTTAGGTTGGAGCATAATTTTAACCTCCTGCCCGTTTTCATTCCTTAATTTTAAAATTAAGCTCGGACTTGCTGATGACATTAATTTGGAATCACGATAATAGAAACTGATTGTAAATTGTTTTAAATCAATATCTGAAGATAATTCAGGAGTAAAAATTGGATATCTTCCCCCAATTTCAATAGAACAATCAAAACGTCCAACAGAAAAAAACTGCTCGCCATAACATTGAGAAAAATGCCATAAATCACTTATCCCCTCTGATTGAATTGGCTCTGGAAAAGAATAGGCGGAAAAATCAGCCGGCACTTGGTTAGAATCTCCGGACTGATCATTATTTTCCTTTTCTTCTTCATCATCAATTTCTTCTTCTTCATCATCAACCTGCTCATCATTATTTTGATTATCATTATTATCTTCACTTTCATTAAAATCTATATAATCATCCCAAACTATACTAGGATCATTTGACACTGCTAAATTAAAATCAAGGCTGTTATCGGCTGAATCATTAATACGCTTTAAAAAATAATTATCAGGTATTTCCAGCGCTGAACCTAAACCGCGAAAATAAGTAGCGTTTCCAAAACCGACAGCATCAATAATGTCCTCATCAGAACTAGAACTAATCGGCCCTTTACCTAAATAGAGAGTATAACCATTTCCGGTCCAACCAAATTCGCTTCTAGTAGAAATAGCATCCGCTTTAGAAAGAAAAAAATTACTGGCATCATCTCTAACAATTAAATAATAACCTCTAGCTTTTATTACTGTGCCCCCTGGATACAAGCCATCTTTATCATCTCCTATTCTTATAGCAATACTAGGATTGTCAGCAGTTTTAGTTTTTTCTATCCTAAAACCTGATTCAGCTAAATCAAAATCATAATCAGTTGGATTATAAAGCTCTATAAAATCATTCATGCCGGTGCTGTAAATTTTATTGATTAAGGCCGTAGGGGAAGGTGGTGAATTAGTAGCTTGAGGGCTTAAGTCTGGTTCAGGAATATCAGTCGGTTTAATTCCAGATATAATTTTAGAAATCGGAAGAATTTCCGGTAAATCAGAGTTTTCAACTTGATAATTATTTTTCTGTTCATTATTATCAGAATCTGACGCTATCAACTTATTTATTACCGGCGTAGTACCAGTCTTAATCTTACTCTCCTCTTCCATTGCTATTTTTACCTCATTTATAGATATTTCTTCATCTTTTTCAGAAATTACCTTTTCTACTTCTAGGCTTTTTTCTTGATCTTGGTAATTAATTGTCACTATATCTTCTAAATCTTTATCAATATTTTCGTCTGTCTCTTCTTTATCCTGAAATAAAAAGTTATCGTTTTCTTTATGATAATCCCCATCCGCTTTATTAATTGTAACTTTAGATGCTGAATCTTCATCTAAAAAATTATTATTAGAAATTTGCTGATCAGCTAAAATAATTTCTTGACCAGAAGAAGAACCAAATAAGCTAGAAACTATTTTTTTAAGGCCACTTGAAACTTTATCAGCCACATTTCTTAACGAAGATAAGGGATTATTAACTAAGCTCCAGCGTAAAATAAGGCCAAGAGCAGAAAACTTCCCCCTTATCTCCTTATCATTAAAAAAAGAAGATAACACTATATCAACCGGTTCATTCCGTAAACTAGATTGTAAAAATTGAGTATAAGGCAGAAAAAAGTACCGTTCTCCTTTATACTCCCGTCCCGCATTAAAACCAATTATCTCTGGTAAAGGTAATAATAGATTGGACCGTCGGGAAATTTTAGAAAATTCCATCTCTCGGGAAAAACAATCGCCATCTTTATTTATTTCGCTTTTATTATCAAAGTTATCAGGAGTAATATTAACCGCATAATAATCCGGGTCATATTCCAAAGCAGCTAAATTATTAGGATTGGTAATACCGGCACTTTCATATATTTTCTCCACTAAACCAACACAGGTCCAATCGCCATCTCTAGCCCCTTTTTGTTTTTTAAAGTTAAAATCATAACCTAAATTCTTTTCAGCTAAATTTTTAGCGATTTTTACCGCTTTCAAACGCTCAGTAAAACCGGCTTCAATCGGCATTTTAGCTCCTAAAAATTCTTCACCTAGAGACTCATTAACGAAATTTTTAGCCGGCGTCTTTACTATACCGTCGGCTAAAGCCTCTACTATATAATCCTCGCCGTTTTCTTTGCCAATATAAATACCAACATGACCGGGATAAATATGTTTTAACACGCCGTTTTCCACCTCTAAAAGCTGATTGCTATTATAGCCGTACATTTTTCCTTCTCCAGAAGTCCGATAGACTAAAGCTCCAGGAGTTAATGCCTGAACGGAAAAAGGGGGAAATAGACAGAAAAGAAAAAATGAGCAAATAAAGATAATAAATAATTTGTTAATTAAGACTTTCATATATTTAGGAATTAAGTTTATAAATTAAAATATTTTTGCCAATCCTCATCTAAAACTGAAGGTAAAGGGTAGCCGTTAACATTTAAAGACAGGAGACAATCAGCGGCTAGATATTTAATTATTGGATCAGTGGTATTATCATAAATATAAATTGCCGTCTGTTTGAATTCTTCAGGAAAAAAATCCTTGTAATCTGATAAAAGAAAAAATAAATCTAGCTTTAAATCCGGACAAGAAGTATCTAATAATAGCCTTTTTATTATTTCTAGATCTTCCGCTTTTAAAACCCCCTCTTTTAAACTAATATTACTAAGCGCTTTAACGACAGCTGATTTTAAGACATCATCATCTTTGCTTTGTAAAATAGAGAAATAGTAAGGAGCTAAATCAGAATCATCCATTCGCGATAAGAAAATATTAATAATATTGGCTTTAGAAATTGGATCAGATTCCTTATTTAATAAAAAATTAATTAATGAATCAGGCGGATTTTCCGCACCATAAACAGCTAAAGCGATAGTTAAAAGCTCTATCTGTAAATCATAATTATTATTATCTAAGCTTTCCTGCCAATACTTTTCCCAATCTTTTAATATGTCGGGATCTTTTTGCCAGGCAGAAACTATTTTCTTTATTGATTCCCGGCGTTCTAATAAACAATCTTCATGGCAGAAGCGATCTCTTCCAAAGCTATTTTTTAAAGATAAAAATTCAAGGCGCACCGAGTTTATTCTACTTATTGATATCACTAAGTAACTAAGAAGAAGTGATAAAAAAATTAAAGAAAAAAACAAAAACCATCTTTTTTTTAAATATTGGCGATGTTTAAAAGAGAATAATCTTTTAAAAAATCTTTTTTTACTAAAAAAATTTTGAAGTTTTTTCATATAATTAACGTTTATTTTTAAAAGGCCAATTGACCATAAAATAAGAATAGCAAAAAATAGGTTATCCGCTTTTAAATTAAGAATCAAGAAAAACTAAAAAACCCTGCTTATAAATAAACAGGGCTAATAGCTCTAAATACAAATTACATTAACAAGGAACGGCTACAAATCTCTCCTTTAATTCAGACGGAAGATGATAATTGTCAACAAAATTAATTTCATTGGACCCTTCACTTAAAAACCATAATACTTGATAACTAGCCATGTTAGGCGAACGACCGACTCCTAGGCAAATTGATAAACATTCGTTATTATTAAGCATAAATTCTCCTGGCAGAAAATCAAACTCATCTTTACTATAATCGATCCTTAATTCACGCATATAACCTTGTAATTTTACATGCACAATTTTTTTCTCGGATGAATTATCAACCATTTGTAACATTTTTTGTCTTAACGCTTCTTTGCGCTTTTCTAAATTTTTTCTTTCTTCCATGTTGAATTATTTTTTTTATTAAGAACTAAGTCAAAATAATAACAAATAAAACAAACCGGGTCAATATTAAATAAATAAACAAATATTAACCAATAACTACAGCTCTATTTCTTAATTACCAAAAAGCTCTTCAACTTGAAGACTAAAAGATGGATCAAGTACAATAGCTTGATTAGCAGCTAAACGCGCTTTACCCTCAGTATCACCGGTTAAAAGATAAAGTTTGGCTAAATTAAGCCACATTTCAGGATCAGTATCATAAATTTTAACCAATCTTTCCAAAATTATTAAGGCTCGATTATAATCTTTTTTTTCCGCTAAAAAAGAAGCAGTATTAATAAGTGAATTTATTCCTCCTAGCTTATCAATCGCATCACCATCTATGCATTTTATAAACGCTTCCAAAGCTTCATCTTCCCTATCTTTTAAACTATAGATTTGCCCTAAATGACAATAAGAATCCGAATAGTCAGGATTCAAGCTAACGGCATATTCTAGAGTTTCTATCGCCTCTTCCCCTTTATTTTGTAATAAAAGCGCCTGAGCTTTGGAAAAATAAACCGGTATCCTGCCCGGGCTAGAAATAACCGCTTGATTAGCAAATTTTAAAGATAGGTTAGAATAATAATCCTTTTTCTCTTCATCTTCATAAAATAAACGAGCCCCTAAATCATAAAGTTGGGCTAATTGCAATTGAAATAAATTATCTTGCGAATTATGGGCCAAATTCTTTTTTGCTAAAGACTCTAAATAATCAAATTCTTCCTGAGCCCTCTTTTCAGTTAGTGAACTTAAGATAATGGGGTTAGTTGAAATTAGACTTAATAAAGAAGAACGGGCGTCTCTGTCTAAAGGGCCATCTTTTAAACTATTATGAAAAGTGTCAAAGCCCATAACAATTTTTTTAGAAACTATCTGTCCATAACCAGTTATTACTCCTTCTAACATACGCCAAGTCTTTAGGTTATATTGATTAGTAAAAATAAAAGCTAAAACTAAAAAAATAATAAGAGCTGCTTTTTCTCGCTTGTGGTTAAGCCAAACAGAAGTTTCTATCTGTTCACTATAAGAATCTGAATAACTAGATTCTTTCATCAACCAATAAACGAAGCCCAATATTGCCATTAAAGGGATATAAGTAACAAATGAATCAAAAACCGCTAAATTTTGCACAAAATAAGTCACTAATAAGGTAATAATAACAACAATTTCTAGATTTTTATGACCAGAAGGCCCAAAATTTATCTTTGTCTCATTTCTACGCCACAACTTAATAATATAATAAAAAGTAAAAATAAATATACTTAAATAAGAAATTAAACCGAGTAAACCAGTAGTAGAGGCAATATCAATTAAATTATTATGAGCGCGATCAAAATAAATCTCATGGCGATCATAATTAAAGAACTTTGGATTAAAATAGCGATCAAAAATTATGGCATAGTTGCCAAAACCGGTCCCTAGAATTGGATGATTGGCAAAATCCTGCCAAGCGCCCTGCCAGGAAAGTAATCTAGTCTGAAAAGTCGCCTTTTGTGGAGTCAAATCCTTTAAAAAGCTATTTTGAAACCAAACGGCCTCCTGCTGAGAAAAAATAAAACTAAAAATTAATAAAGATAAAATAGCTAGGGATAAAAAGCTGTATTTTATCTTTCTTTTTTTATGAAAAATACCAACTAAAACAAGAAAAACAAATATACCAGTTGCTAGGCCGATTATCGCTCCAGAAGTGTGCATATTCTTAAATTCAAGTAGCATAATAACCACTGGAATTAAATAAATATAACGCCATTTAGAATAAGTCCTGAAAAACAAAATAGCAGCAAAAAATAAGTTAAAAATTAAATATCCGCTGACATAGGTGGTATTACCAATCGTGCTATGAGGATTTTGGCCAAGAAGCCCTATTAAACTAACGATAATGGCTACTAAAATTGAGGTTTGAAAAAACAAACGCCAATCTAGCCAAGTTCTGAAAACTGTAATTAAAATAAAGAAAAAGATAAGGAAATGAAAAATATGAAAAAATCCTAGCATTCTCTCTATATCCCCCCAAAAACTAAGATTAAAATCAACGCCCGTAAAGCAAGAAACTAAAATAACCACAAAATAAGCCAACAAGCCGTAAACTATTAAATTCAGTTTAGGGCGATATGATTTGTAGCGCCAAATAAATACCAACCAAAAAACAAAAAGTATTTCCATTAATATATTAAACGGTAACTGTTTAGAAGTGATAAAGGGAAATAATAAGCTGGGAAAAATAAAAAGAACAAAAAATAAAGAGATAATTAAACCACCACGTAAAATACGAAGATAATTTTTAGCACTCATAAAAATATAAAATTAATTCAGTAATAAATAAAATATCTTATTATTATACAACAATCTTCTATTAAATTCCAAACTATTTATTTTTTTAAGAAAAGCGCTTGAAATTCTAAGCGCTTTTTCTTTTATTTTTATAAATTTAAATTATTCTTATATTTTCTTAAAATATATTAATCCCGCCATCATTGATTATCAGTGGCGTTGTTGTTCCTATTTGCGGACGACACTCAAGTAGTGCGGTTTTATAAGATTCCCAGAAAGATTCTTGAGCATCGCGAGCTTGCTTACGAATTTGCTCTTGAGATATTTTAAATTCTTGATTACAAATTTCTAATGCCTCTTTCTGATCTTCTTCTATACTACTTAAAGCCTTTTCTTGACACTTACTTCTAACTTCAATAGAAGTATTCAAATCCTCAGTAAATTTCAAATTATTAGCCTTTATAGCTTCGTCTTTTTCTGCTACTGCTTTTAAAACACACTCCCTTTCATTTTCTGCTACCGGAGAAAAAGATCTAATTGAGGAAACATATTTTTCCGGTATTTCTTCAATATTCTTTAAAATACCAAACATTTTACCCTCAATATTTTTTCTAATATTAGTGAATAAACTTATATCAGATGGTGATTGAATATATATCTCTGTTTTTAACTCTTCTAATCTATCGGCTATATTTTGATTACTACTATCCTCTTCATTATCGCCCTTCTTAAATCCCCATAAAGCATTACCTATCTGCCTAATGTTCTTATACATATTAATAAATTGTGGAGCGGCAATCTTTTCTAAAATTTGATTTTGCACTGCTTCTTGGTTTTGATTTTGAACTTGGCTACCAGTTTTATTCTGAGCCTGAACTTGGCTATTTGTTTGACCTTGATTGCTCGCCTGAATAGCTTTTCTTAAACCGTATAAATCACTTCCTTGCTTGATGACATTGGTAAAATTGGGTATTTGATTAGGAGACAGAATTTTTTCTAACTGGGTAATTGGCTGTTCGGTGGCATTTGTACTCACTTCATCGTCTGTTGTTTCCTGATTTTCACTATTAGGCATATATGCCGCTAATAAAGGGGTTATAAAAATAAGGGATATTCCCATTGTTAAGATTAGCGACCAGACAATAAATTTTTTCATAATGTTATTTATTAATTTATTAAATATAAATTTTCTCATAATCTAATTAAGCTAAAATAATATTTACAATTATAAAAATGACATAAATTAAAAATAATATTCCCCCTTCTCGACGGCTTAAGCTCTTATCGCTTTTAGCAAATATAAAAAGTAGTAATATTATCAAAAAAACAAAAAATACTAAAACATAATAAATAATATCAGTGCTAAAAGTTATTGGTTTCAAAACTGTTAAAAATCCTAATATTAAAATATTGGTAAAAGCAGAGCTAACTAAATGGCTAAGAGATAGTTCTGAGTTTTTCTTTCTCCAAGCCGTCAAAGTAATACTTATTTCCGGCAAATTAGTACCTAAAGAAAAGAGGATTAAACCAATAAACAGCTCGCTGATCTGTATCTTATCCAAAAGATCTAAAGTAATTTCAACTATCCAATGAGAACTTAGCATCACTATGATAACACCAAAAATAGCTAAAACTATTGACTTTCCTATTTTTCCCTTATCAACTACTACTAAACCGCTATCCATCCGACGATCACGATTAATATGATAAAGATAAAAAATAAGGCCAACATAAAGAGTAATCATACTTAAACCGTCAATAATTCCTAATTTACCATCAATACCAAATAAAAATGGTGATAAAATTACCAAAGAAGCAGGAAAAAGCATTTTTAAGGTTTCTTCAGTCCCTATTTTTTTATTCAAAATTAAACTGGTCCCTAAAATCAAACCAATTAAAACAATCACTCCTCCCATAATATTACCAACCGAAATTGAACCAGCTCCTTCCAAACTGGCATTTATACCTACTGAAAGCTCAGGTAAAGTAGTAAATATACCTAAAACTATGCCCAGTGCAAATAATTTAAGTTTTAAAGCTGTGGCAATAGAACGAACATTATTTACCACTATATCAGCCGCTAAGCCTAAAATTGTAAATAAAGCAATTAATATTAAAGAATTGAAAATTAAAGACATATTAAACCTAACTTTTAATTTTACTAATCAATTTTACCTAATTTTATCTTCACTTCCTTTTCTTCGCCCTTATGATAAAATTTAATATTTATCTCTTCCTCCGGCTTATACTTAGAAATGAGTTGAGCTAAAGGTTGCCGCTCAGTTATCTTCTTGTTCTCTAATTCTAATATTATATCATTTTCCACGAGCCCGGCCTTGTCAGCTGGCGATCCTGGCATAACCGCTAAATCCGCTAAATTCTCTCCTCTGGTTATCAGGGCGCCATAATCATAAGGAAGATTGTTTTTTTCTTGTATATTTTTGTTAATAATCAGATAACGCACTCCTAAAAAAGCAATTTCCTGCTTCTTTATAGTGCCGGTTTCTTTAACTTCTTCAAAGGATTGCTTGGCAAAACTGGCCGGAATAGCAAAACCGATATTTTCCGCATTAGCCATAGCCACATTAATTCCAATAACCTGACCGTTTAAATTCAACATTGGACCCCCAGAATTACCCGGATTTATAGCAGCATCGGTCTGTATCAAATCATTTAACTGTTCAGAAGCTCTATAACCGCTTCCAGCTATTATTGAGCGCGCTAAGCCGGAGATAACTCCTCGGCTGACAGTATTGTCAAACTCTCCTAGAGCATAACCAATGGTAATAGCAGTCTGGCCAACTTTTAAATTATCAGAATTGCCAAATTCTAAATAAGGCAAATTATCTTTTTCTATCTTTAAAACAGCCAAATCATTATTAGGATCGCGGGCTAAAACTTGAACCGGCACTTTTTCTCCTTTATCTTCTTTGTTATTTAAAAATACTGTATATTCAGCCGTTTCGTCTTCCACCACATGTTTATTAGTTATTATATAACCGTCGGCAGATACGATAAATCCGGTACCAGCCCCAATTTGGATAGTTTCAGTGCTATTTTGGCGCTGCTCCGGAATTTCAAAATTAAAAAAAGGCATTAATTCTTCTGGCAAACTGAAAAAAGGATCATGGAAATAAGTTTCAAAAGTCGGAACTTCAGCCGTAGCAATAATACTGACAACCGCTGGTGAAGCTTCCTCAATCATCTCTATTAAATTATTTTCTTCACTAACGATTTTAACTTCTTGACCAAACTCTTCTAAAGGATCTGATTGATGGGGTAAAGACTCTAATCTTTGTGCTAAATCCTGCATTGAGTTCCAAGAAGCATAAGCTAAAAGACCACCTGTTAAAGCAATTAAGAAAAAAATATAAAACAATAGTTTAGAAATACTTTTATTTTCTTTTGACATATAAAATTAAAATTAATTTTTTATTCAACTATATTTTAACATAAGAAACAAAAAGCGACAAATAAAGAATAAAAAATTAAATTAGCTAATATTTAAAACAAAAACCTGGGATACACTCATTGACATTTTTAATTTAATGTGATATTATAAATAAAATCTTAAAGAAAACATTTTACATTAAAAATTAAATAATTATGAAAAAGGAAGACTTGACTGCTTGGAAAATCTTAATTTTTTTTAGAAAAGAGGATTATAACGAACGGACAAAAAAAATCTGGCAAAAAATTTTTCTTGAATGTCAGAAAAAATTAAATTGTCAAGAAACAAAAAAGTTTTTTACAGAAAACAACTTTCTAAATTTATCAGATTATGATTTTGAAGTGGGGGCTATAAAAACCCAAAGATTAATCTTGGAAAACTACAATTTCTATGTTGAAATTATAGAAAAAAGGATAAGCCAAAAAATTAATTTCATTGAAAAATTAATTCAAAAAAGAAAAAGCTGTTATAAAAAAGAGGAGATAAATACCAAAATCGCTAAATTAATAGACGCTATCAAGATGGAGCAGCTTATCCTTATGACTTTAAGAGAAGAACTTAAAATAATGTTAACGAAAATAGAAATACTTAAAATCAAGGAAAAAAACTAAATTTTTTTAACATTAAAAAAACCGGTAACATTTGTTTCCGGTTTTATTTTTTAAATAGAAAAAATCTCCACTGATTGCTTATCAGCAACTACTACCGGAATTTGCAGGATATCATCCAGTTCACTAGCCGCCTGTGGATTAATTTTTTTAACCTTCTTCTTTACCGAAAAACGATTAGCTAAACCTATAGCCAAAGGTTCTCCTCCCCGAGATTTAAATTCTTGCCAATTAAAACCGGGTAAGACAAGCTTGGCTAATTTACGGCCAAAAAGATCATCAGCATTAGCTACAACAATTACTACCCTGCAAGGAGATAAATACTGTTCCTCCATTACCATCTTGAAATATAAAATATTATGTAAATTCATATCCAAGATTCTGTTTAACTCAATCTTTAGCTCTTCTGTTTCCATCTTATTCAATTTACTTTCATTATTAAAACATTAAGCTAAAACAAAAATTTTTCTACAAAGGAAAAATTTCTATTGAATCATAATCAGAAACCACTACCGGTATTCCTGAAAATTTCTTCAACTTTTTAGCTACTTTTAAATCCAGCTTTTTTAATAAAGTTTGTACTTTTAAACGTTCGGCTAAACCACAAACAATAAAAGGCTGGCCTTCATACCAGAGTTCATCCGAATTAAATTCGGAAGATATTAGTTTCACTAAAACACTGCCTTTATCATCATCGCCATTAGCGATAATAACGACCGCGTTTTTTAGAAGCGGGCTTCCGTTTTTCATTCTTTGCTTAAAATTATTTATATCGCAATATATATCAAAAATCCGCTTCAAATCGTCTTGTCGATCTAACTTTTGTTCCATTTTAAATTTTATTAAATTTTTAAAGGACAGGGGCTAAATTAAATATTCTTTTGATACTCTAATTGAGTAGGATAGGCGAAATTAATGCCTCTCTCTTTGAAACGGCTAAATATATCTAAATTTATTGCCTGTAAAACGTCTAAAAATTCAACATAACTGGTAACATCAATATATAAGGAAACTTCAAAATTCAAACTAAAATCACCATAACTTTTAAAATGACAACGATCAAGTTCAACTTTCTCTTGCTTAGAAACAATATCTTTTATTATTTTAGGAATTTCCTCTAATATTTTTCTATCAGTTTCATAAATTATGCCTAAAGTAAACAAAGCACGCCGCCTCTTAAGCTGCTGAAAATTTTCTACTCTCGCTTTTGTTAGCTCTTGATTAGAAATAATAAGCATCTGTCCATCTAAAGTCCTTAATCTGGTGGTCTTTATGCCTACTTTCTCCACTATTCCCATATCATTTCCTGATTTAATGAAATCGCCGACTTGAAAAGGTTTATCTATTAAAATAGAAAAACTGGCAAAAATATCAGATAAAATATTTTGTAAAGCCAAGGCAACGGCAATGCCACCAATACCTAAACCAGCTATAAGAGAAGTAATATCTACTCCCATATTGGCTAAAACCAGAAGAAGCCCAATACTCCAAAGAATTATTTGAATAAAAATATTTAAAGTTTTGACTGTTGCTTTAGCTTGATTTTCGTCGCCATTCTTCTTTAAAGCCTGATGGATAACAAACTTAAATAGTCTTTGTAAAGCTTGAATGCCCTCATAAACCAAAACCATTAAGAACAAAATTTTAATAGCTTTACTAAGCCAATCAACCAAGGTTAGATAATTAAGACTTAAATATAAAGAAATAATTAAATAAAAAGGCGGCTTTATTTTAGATACTATATCTATTAAAATATCATCTAAATCAGTGGCTGTCTTTAAAGCAATTTTCTTTAAATGAGTAATAACTATTTTTTGCAGAACCCTTAAAATAACTAACGATCCTATTAAAATCCCTAAAGCTAACAAGTAATCCTGACCGGAATTGCTACACCAACTCCAATTTAACAAATTTGACATAAAAATTAATTTATCTAGATTTATTTAATTAATGATTGGTGTCTACTTTGTCTTTAAACAAATTATCATCTATTTCTTTAGCAAAAGCTTCATCATTTTTTCTTAGCCATTCAATCAACATAGCGGCATGCTCTTTTTCTTCATTGGCATTGTGAATAAGAATTCTTTTTAATTCCTCATCATCGCTGCCATCAACCCGTTGATTATACCAATCAATCGCCTCTAATTCTTCTTTTAAGGAATCTATAGCTCTCTTTAAATCAAGCGTTTTAGCGCTTAATCTCTGCTTATCTTCATAAACCATACATTTATATTTAATTATTAGCAAAATTAAACTCTTTATATGTTATTTTACAACTTTAGGCTAAAAAAGCCAAATGAGTCAAACTATAAAAAAATTTTCAATACCTGGGTACACTTTCTCTTTGATTACAAATATCATTAGCATAACGAGCTAAAACATAGAAAAAGCTGGACAAACGATTAAGATATATGAATACCAACTGATTACTTTTTTTTCTTTCTTTAAAAGATAATCTCAAAGCCTGCCTTTCCGTCCTTCTAGTCAAAGTTCTAGCAATATCTAAATAAACACTCAATTTAGAACCGCCCGGAACAACAAAATTTTTTTTAGGCCTAATAATTTTAGTTATTTCTTTAATTTTAAACTCAAGCTCAATCACTAGATTTTTAGGGATTTTAACTTCAGCGCCGGCAAAATGGGCTTGGCAAATAAATAAATTATTTTGCACTTTCTTTATCTCTTTATACACGTCTCTTTGTTTTTTCGCCTCAATTGAACATAATCCTAAAAAAGAATTAAGCTCATCCAAAGTTCCTAAGACCTCAAAAATCTGTTCGCTTTTCTGTAAGGGCTTTCTTAACTTAAAAAGTTTAGATGTTCCCTTGTCGCCTTCTCCTGTATAATACATAATTTTTTCATTAAGTATTACGCCAAAAAATTAACAATGAATTATAAAATCACAACTCACAAGCGTCACCAGTACAGGCCAGTTCTTTTTTAGCTTCAGTCCCGTCATACTTTTCATAAATAACAATTTGCGAAAAATCCATATCCTTAAATTTTGGAATCAATTCTTCATATCTCTCTTTACTTATCTCCTCATAAGGGGCTAAATCATAAACATGGTTTGATCTAGGAAGAAAAGAAAGCCCGCCGACAATATCCCAATTGTTATAGACCCAATCAGCCACCTCTATCCATTCATCTTCAGCCACGGAAATAGTAACAGAAGGATTATGTTCAGTATAGCTCAATTTAACCTTTTTCCAATGTTTAAGCTGATCTAAAGCATTTAAATCTTTGCTATAAATAGAACCATTAGGGGCTTTAACCGGAAATTCAAAGACAAAGGTAGTGGCATTTTCATAAGATTGACCAACCTCGGGCTTAAAAGGAATCCCTTGGTCTCTTAGCATTTTAAATAGCGAATCAGTAGCGGAAATCCTTATCCGCCTAATGTAATAAGGAGAAAATCTGGCATGCATGCCTGAAGCGCAGTCTGTCAGCTGAGAAACTGTGCCTGAAGGCTTGATACAAGTAATAGAAGTAGCTTGATTGATATTAAATTTTTGAGAATATTCTTTATTCACTTTGATAGCCTCGGCTTTTAACTTCTGTAAAACCTTTTCTTCCCGGCTGATTTTAGAATCCCATTGACCGGTAATAGATACCCCTAATAAGCGCTCACTCTCACAGTTAACTTTCCAACTTTTTGATAAATAAGGAAAATTAGTCAAGGTAGTTTGATAAGTTCCCAGAATTGTCGCTAATTTCACTTTCTTAAGTAAAGAGGCTTCGTCATCCTCTGCTCTAGCCACCACCTCAGAAAGATTGCAAAATTGCTTGGACTGAAGAATAATTTCTCCACAAGGATTAGTCCCCATCTGACCCAAAATTATATTACCACTAACATCAAAATAACCTCTTTTCTTTCGTAAAAAATCCAAACGGCGCTTGGGCATATTTTTAACAAGAGAACCGCGGTTAAATATGCCTCTTTCTCCTGATCCTGACTCCATTAAAGCTAGCCACTCTCTTAAAAACTCTTCATTAGCCGGTTTTTTCATAAACACAGCCGAATTATTAGCCAAGCTCCTTTGTGGTTCGGTTAAATAAAATTGGCCCTTTTTCGCATCTCTTATATCCCTATCATCTAAATCAGATAAAGAAATCATAGCGCTCCTTCTTACACCGCCCGATACTACGCAATAGCCGATCATACAAATGATATCATGGAGATCAATCGTTCTCAAGCGCCTTCCCTGCCGGCTCAACATTTTTTTACGAGTAAAATTAAGCAATTGCCGCAAAGGTTCGGGGCCGGAACTTTTTCCACCCATAGTTTCTAATCTGGCTCCAGCTGGACGTAATAAGGAATAATCAAATTCTATATCACTGCCGGATGTCCAAGTTTTCATACCTAAAGCCAAAGCATCAGACCAGCCTTCTTTGCTATCAGGAATAACAAACTTATCCTTTTTTTTCCCATTCTGTATCATAATTTGAGGAAATTTTTCTACATTCTGGCTTTCTACTGACCAACCGACTCCAGTGCCACACATGGAAACATACATTATTTCTGCAATATCCTGAAAACTTTTTGGAGCGATATAAGAACAATTATAAGCGCAAACATTGGTTTTTTCCGCTGCTTTTCCAGAAAATTGAAGTAAGCGCATAGATGGCATGGCTTCTTGCTTCAAAATTCCCTGTTTTATCTCTTCATATTCTTTCTCGCTCAGCTTATCTCCCAAATTCTTTTTCATAAAGGCCATATATCTATCTACAGTTTCAATCCAAGTTTCACGTCTTTCTTCTTCTTTTATCCAACGGGAATAAGTTCTATAGAATATAAACTCAGCCAGCGAATTTTTAAAATATTTTTTACTAGCATCGTTCAACTTCCTAACATGTTCGGGAACTTCTTTATTAACCTCCCTTATCTTCGCTCGTTCTTCTCGATATAAAATATAAGCCCGAGCAACTTTGGAAAAATTATTTTTCATTAATTCCTCTTCTACTAAATCTTGGATAATTTCCACTGTGGGAATAAAATTCTTATCAGGCGATACTTTTTTTAATTTTTTCAAATCAGATTCAACCTGCTGACTAATTTTTTTTGCAAAGCCGTCAGTCTCTTCACCGATATGCTTAAAGGCTTTATTAATTGCCGCTTCAATACGACCGGGATTAAATTTAACTAAGCGACCGTCTCTTTTTCTAACTTTAAGTATCGCTTCACTCTTAATGTTTGACATAAATTTATATAGTTATAATTATTATTTTAAATTATTAGCTAACTGGTGCTTTAGATAGTTAAAATTTATCTTCGGATTAGCAACTACAAAACGATATATGGCTGGACTAAAAATAAACCCTAAAGACACGTTACCTAAAAGATGATAAATAGTAAAAGGGATTTGTCCAATCAAAGCAGTTTGAAAGCTCTGACCGAAAAATAAAGGACCAATACTAAGCCCGGTAACAGCATCATAAAAAAGAGTGGCGTAAATAGCAAAAATAGCATAATGATAACCTTTATTCTTACGCTTCTTAAAATACCAATGGGAATAAATAGCCAACAGGCCATAAGCTGAAGCAGTAATTATTGTCCAAAGCCCGACTTTATTCATAACTAAATCAAATAAAACTATATTAAAAAAAGCGAAAATAAAACCGGCTATAAAACCAAATTTCTTAGTAAAAGGCATTTGTACCGCCAAAATAGGTTCAAAATTAGGCGGACGATACGGAAATAGACGAAAAGCGAAACTTATCACCCAGCCAAAAATAAATTTTAGAATATTAATAGGATTTTTTTGATTATTCTTCATAGTCTCGAAACTAATTATTTCTATTTATACTATATATAGTGTATTATATTATAAAAAAACCACTATATATTGATATAGTAGCAAATTTAAAAAAAGGCGTCAAATAAGAAATAAATCGCTATATTTAGCCAAAAATCACAAAATTAAAAAATAATTATTTCCAAATCACAATCATGTTTTTCCCCAACCCTGAAACCGGTTCATGATAACCGGTGGAATAATCTCTAATAGCGGAAAATAAAATCTCAGTGCTATACTCATAGTTTTTTCCGAACCTGGTGCCAGGATCGTTAGTAATAAAAATATCCTTATCAATATCATACCCTCTTATCACTACCATATGCCGGGAAGGACCGGGAGAAGTAAAATAAGGGTTATTCATTATCTGACCATTCATAGCAGTGATTATTAAATTCCCTTTACTCAACTCATAAATAATATCTTCTGGACTAATACCGTATCTAACAATGGCTTTGTTATAGTTAAAATAATCCTTAAAAATCCAACTAACTACATCTTTAGAAGATATATCTCGATATTCGCCATATTTTTTCAGTAAATAATCAGAAACGCCTGTAATTTCGCTTAAAGCTTCCTCTCTTGATAAATTTTCATTCCGAGTCCACTTTATAGCCATTAAAGCTGAGGCTTCTTCGCAACCATCTTGCTGCCTTTGATCGTTCCAATCAGCAAAAGGGGCTTGAGGAGTAAAAGGGACATTTTCAATATATGAAGATTGGTTGATATTTCTTTCTAATGGATCTGATTCTAAATTTCCTATCATAATATAATCCAAAATTTCATTTTTTACGCCTAAGCCAAAATTTTTCATTATAGCGAAAGCATCGACCGGCCGGCACAAGTAATGCTTCTCCAAGCTTTCTGGATGAATATAGTAAGCTTCACCGTGAGCTTCAACATCCAATAAAATGATTCCGGCTAATCTCTTAGGAAATATCCTTTGGTTAATAAAATCATGGCTGGCTCCTAAAGATAACTTCTGCATAATAGAAAAAGCATCATCGGGGCGGCCGAGATAATAACGTTTGCCATCTGAAGGATAAATATACCAGGCTTCCCCGTTTTCTTCTGTTTGAATCAATATCCGACCGCTTAACTCCTGGCTATAGTCACTGGCCTTTAGAAACAAAGGAGGGATGATAAAACTAAATAATATAAAAAGAATTGAAAATTTAAGTTTTAGCATAAATAAGAAACTTGATCTTCTATAAAATTTTTGTAAGAACTATAAATAAAGCCAATGCAACTCCTCCTAAAAATGCCCAAATAGAATGCTTTTTTTCATATCCCCTTGCTTCAGGTAAAAGATGAGAAGCTGAAATATAAATCAAGACTCCAGAAACAAAACCAAGAGCTAAACCTAAAACAGAGCTATTTAATTTATTTACAAAAGGATAGGCAATGAACGCTCCTATAGGGGTTGTAAGAGAAGCGACTAAAAAAGCATAAAGCGCTGCTTTCTTTTCTCCTATATTTGTCCCTTTTAGAAACGAAAAAGTAATTACTCCTTCTGCAAATTCATGAACGACTAATCCTATTCCCGATAAAAAACCGATAAATATACTGGAACTGAAAGTTACGGCATAAATAATTCCATCTATAAAAGAATGTATTCCTATTCCTTCTATCGCGGTGATTCCGAAAGCCAGAGATTTTTGTTTTGTTTTGTATTTTATTATCTGATTGCTGAAAAACATAAACAAAAACCCGATTAAAGCTGCTGCTCCGGCATAAGAATTCTTTTCCATCGCTTCAGGCAAAGCAAATATTAAAGAAGATGAAATCAAAACGCCGGCAGCAAAACACATAAAATAAGTTTTTGTTTTCTCAGCCCAGGCTCTATTCTTATAAATAGCCAGAATTCCAATACCATTGACTACGGCCGCGCTAATTGCAAAAATTGATACTAATTTAAAAATATTTAGCTCAAACATAATTATAGTAAATTATTATTTAGTACAGAACAGGAAATTTTTCCTTACCATAAACTTTTAATTTGTTTCTGATTCCTATTCTTTCTCTATTGCTCCAAAAGGACAAATACTCTCTCCTCCGCATTTCTTAAGCTTTTCTTGATCAATAACTTCTGCTTTAGCATCTTCACCTATCCTGGTTGCCCCCGGACAGCTTGTAATACAAACCCCACAACTTGTGCACTTTTTTTTATTTACTTTATAAGGCATAATTTTCAATCTAAGTTAATCGTCTTATACAACACTAAAAAACTTTTTAACATATTTAGCTTTTTTTATTTTTTTCTATCAGGTTTAACCCCTTTAATAATTCTTCTTCATAAATAGGTCTTTTATTTTGATAAAAAATACCCAAAGGAATTTTAGAGTCATCCTGGCTGTAATTCCATTCTTGGATTCTCTTTATTGCTTCTTTCCTAGAAGTTACATCATTATCCTTTAATTCATAAACTCTTTTGTTATAAAAATCAGTAGTGTCAAAAAAAGTAATACAAGGCTGAAGAATTTCAATAAAGGAGAATCCTTTATGCTTAACCCCTTTTTCTATTAATTTCTTAAGATGGCTCAATCTCATAGAATAGCCTCTGGCTATAAAGCTCGCTTTTGAAGCAAACATCAGCTCCAGAGGATTGAATGGATTCTCAATACTTCCTTCTGGAGTTGATTTTCCTTTAAATCCTAAAGGCGAAGTAGCTGTAAACTGGCTAGTAGTTAAAGCAAAATTCCTATTATCATGAACTAGAACCGTAATATCGGCATTTCTTTTAGCGGCGTGGATTAAATGGGAAATCCCTTCATTATAATTACCTCCATCACCAATAGACACTATGACTTTAAGATCCGGATTTCCTAGTTTTATTCCTTCAGCGGAAATAACTGGCCGGCCGTGCAAAGAAGAAAAACTATTCAAATTTAGATAATCTATAATTTTTGAACTACAACCAATACCACTCACTAGAACTATATTCTCCTTCGGTGTTCCCTTCGCTATTATTGTAGAAATTGCTTCTTTTAAAGAAGCCAAAATTCCAAAATTGCCACAGCCTGGACACCAAGTATTTTTAGCATAAGTTTCTAACTCTATATCTTTATTGGGCATATAATTAAAATTTAGATTTAGACAGCCTTTTCTCTATTTCTTCGGACAGAAAAGGCCTAGCATTATACTTTAGAATTTTCTTATCTACCTTTATTCCATAGCAACTTAAAACTTTTTCCATTTGACCTAAACCATTTGTTTCAACTAAGGCAATTTTTTCCACTCCCTTTAAAGCTTGTCTCATTTGTTTTTCGGGAAATGGTTCTAGAACAAGAGGCTGGACAATCTTAATCCTCAATTTTTCCGCTGCTTCCTTAGCTGGCCCTTTTACCGAACCCCAAGCAATAATTGCCTTCTTGGCTTTCTTTTCTCCGTACACTTTTACTGCTTCCAATTTTTCTATTTCTTTTTTCATTTCTCTAAACTTTCTCAATCTTTTATTTTGCATTTTTTCTATACTTTTCTCATCTTCTACGGTAATGCCAAATTCATCATGTTCATAACTATTTGATTTAGAAACTACCTTCTTTTCTCCTGGGAAAGCAAGGGGAGAAATTCCGCTTTTTGTATCTTTATATCGCAAATATTTTCCCTTTTTATTCCAGGAAATAAAATCTTCGCGTTTAACTTTATTCAAAACACTTTCATCAAAACTGAATGTATTTTCAGAAATTTCCTTGTCTATCAGCAAAATTGATGGTGTTTGATACTTCCAGGAAAGATTTAATATTTTACCGCTCCAAAAACAAGCCTCATCAGCATCGCCGGGAGCAATAACAAATTTAATTATATCTCCGTGACCGGCGTTTAGAACGAAAAGCAAATCCCCTTGACCATTATATGTCGCTACTCCAGTTCCGGGAGACATTCTTTGGCTCTCTACTATAACCAAAGGATTCTCGCTCTGGACAGCTAAACTAAGTCCTTCTGTCATTAAGGCAAATCCTCCTCCAGAAGTTCCTATCATGGTTCGGGCTCCGGCGTAAGCTGCGCCTATTGCTGCATTGACAATTCCTACCTCATTTTCTAGCTGAGAAACAATTATTTTGAATTTTTTCTTATTTTTAGCTAAATAATGCAAAATTCCCGTTGCGGGAGTCATTGGATAAGCAATATAGAGATCAAGGCCAGCTTTAACGGCTCCTAAGGAAAGGGCCTCATTACCAGTCAAAAGAGGAAATCCTTTCTGCTTTAATTTCCTAATTTTTATTAAATTTTCAGTTTCATTAAAAATTCTTTTAGCTATTTTTAAATTAAGATCTTGAAACTTATTAAACTCTTCTTTAAAAACTTTTTCTAGAAGCTTCCAGTCAATCCCGATAGTCTTTGCAAAACCTGCAATCAAAGCAATATTCTTCATTATTGGAATTCCACCGGCCTCTTCAACGATTTTTTTTATCGCCAAGCCCTTAGAATTTTTTCCCGAAAAAGAAATTTCATCACTATTATAAATAATCATTCCTTCCTTATCCAACTTCTTCCCATGCTTTTTAATAACATCTTTATTTAAAGCTAAAAGAAAATCAACTTTTTCCCGAGGAGAAAGCACTTTTTTATTTGAAGCTCTAATATGAGAAAAACTATGCCCCCCTTTGATTAAAGATTGATAACTATCATAAATAAAAATTCTGTAGCCGAGTTCAGAAAATAGTTTAGCAATTATAAAACCGGCTTTCCGAGATCCTTCTCCTGCTTCTCCGCCTATTAAAATTGAGAAATCTTTTTTAATTTTTTTATTCATAGTCTTTATTTAAAAAGATGTATACAAACTAAATATTTATTCTTCTTCCCATCGCGAATATTGTTCGGGGGCAACACCGCGTTGATCAGTAAGCCTCGGGAAATCCCGTACTTTTTCACCTTTGTTCAAAACTCGCATGCCTTTAAATTCAACATTAAATTCATGCCCGTCGCCATAATCAAAAATGAATTTTAATTTTGGCTGTTTAATATAATTCAAATCGGCAATCATAACTTCGTGAGTTTTATATGTCGGGTGTGGGTCGTCTTCCCAACCTGGAGCAAAAATAGAAATTGAGGAACCGGTCATCATAAAATCGGGTCTTCTTGGATATTTTAAATCAAAACCATGCATATGATCATTCTCCCAGTTCATGGAAAAAATTATTTCATCAGCTAAATCGTAAAAATTTTGTTTTCCCAAGATCTCAACATCCCGCCAGACGGATTTTTTATTAATATATATAACCCTAAATCTATAGATAGCTTCTTTAGAATTTTTATTGGTAAAATTTTCTGCAAAAACCTTTTTATATTCTTCATATTTTTTTATAACTTCTTTCAAATACGGAACATGCCGTTTTTCAGTGATTGCTTGATTAATATTTTGATAAAAATCTTCTTCTTGTATGTTTGGCATATTATTTTTAATTTCTTATTTTATAATTGCATTATAACAAATATCACAAAATATTCAACGAAAATAAAATAAAAATGGCTAATATTAAATATTTTTATTTATAAACTCAAGTTAGAGATTTATCGCGCTCGCTTGGCGCCGAAATTACACCAAATCGACTGGCATAAGCTCAGACATACCTTTGCCTCTAGATTAGCCGAGAAAGGGATCTTTATGATCGCTATAAAAGAATTAATTGGCCACTCCAACATTAGAACGACCATGCGTTTATATTTAAGTATAACACACTTTAAGAGAGGCAATAAAAGTGTTAGAAACGCCACAAGTTATAAACTTAAGGCACAATAGCGTCACAATTAAGAATTTGGGGGTAAAATTCCGATTGGTTAAAATGAGAAATTACTTGGTAAACAAAAGAAAAAACGAGATTTTACTCTCGTTTTTTCTATGCTCCGAACGCTGAATTTTGAAAAATTTTTACGCTGTGTATAACTCTGTCTTGCAAACTTTCTATTTATTTTCTATAATTATTATGTAAGTGCTAAATTAGACATAATATGATTACAAAAAAACAAAAAGAAATATTAGAATATATTAAAAAATATCAATCTAAACGCGAATATTCTCCGGCGCTAGAAGATATTAAAAAACATTTTAGGATGTCTTCTGTTTCCACGGCTCATCATCACGTAAAAAAACTTGAGGAAAAAGGATTCTTAAGAAAAGACGAAAATAAACCGAGATCTATTTCTGTTTTTGATAATGAAAAAATGATCAATATACAATTAATGGGAAAAATTGCTGCGGGGCGACCCATAGAGGCAATAATAGAAAAAGAAACAATTGCGATTCCTCAAAGTAAAATATCAAACTCGGGGAACTATTATGCATTGAGGGTTATCGGAGATAGTATGATTGATGAAAACATTAACGATGGGGACATTGTTTTGGTGAAACAGCAAGATACTGCCGAAAATGGTCAAAAGGTCGTAGCATTAATAGATAATAGCGACGCAACATTAAAACAATATTTTAAAGAAAAAAATACTGTTCGATTGCAACCGGCAAATAAAAACATAGAGCCAATAATAATAAAATCAAATAGAGATATTAAAATACAAGGAATTGTTATTGATGTCATAAACTCTTTACCAAAAACCACTTTAGAAATCCAAACAACGGAAGACATTTCAGAAAAAAGTAAAAAGGAACTGGTTCTAAATAAAATAATTTGTGGCGATTGCGTAGAAGTACTTAAAAATATGCCTGATAATTCTATTGATTTAGTAGTCACTTCGCCACCATATGACGAAGTTAGAAAATATAATGGATTCAGTTTTAATTTACACGAAACTGGCAAAGAATTATTTCGCGTTTTAAAAGATGGTGGAATTGTAGCAATGGTTATACAAGATCAAACAAAAAATTTTGGCAAATCTCTAACTTCTTTTCGTACAATAGTTGATTGGGTCGATAATATAGGTTTTAAACTTTTCGAAACAGTTATATACAGAAAGCATGGAACTGAAGGGGCGTGGTGGAAATATAGATTTCGCGTAGATCATGAGTATATGCCAATTTTCATAAAAGGCGAAAGGCCGGCTTATTTTAACAAAGAACCATTAAAAATATCCTCCAAACATGGCGGTAAGATTATGACAGGAAGCGGAAATCGTAGAACAGATGGTACGACTACAAAAACAATAACTAGACCAATTAATCCAACAAAATGTCGTGGAACTATCTGGGATTATTTGAATGCTGGGGATAAAAATCCATTAAAAAGAAAACACCCAGCTGTTTTTCCGGATAAAATTCCTTTTGATTTTATTCAATGTTTCTGTCCGTATAATGGGATTGTTTTAGATCCATTCGTTGGTTCCGGCTCCACAGTCGTTACAGCTAAACAACTCGGACGAAAATATATCGGTATTGATATTTCTAAAGAATA
>CAYSJA010000027.1:0-26714 GCA_964431235.1 uncultured Gammaproteobacteria bacterium | reverse complement strand
AATCAGCAAAAAATATCAGTCCAAAATAATTAACTAATATCGCCAAGTAGGACATTTCTATTTGGCTCAAAGTAGGACATTTCTATTTGGCCTTGACATAGAAAGAAAAAAGACTAGAAAAGGTGAAATAAAATGGAAAAAGTATATTTTTTTATCTTGACTTATATTTTAGATTTTGTTAAATTAAATTAGTATAAAAAACAATGTATCCTGATACTTCAGGATTATTTTAATATTTAAAAAATTGGAAAAGACAAAATTTGTTTCATAAACGAATTAAGCGGTAAAAATTATGCCAACTACAAATCAATTAATAAGAAAAGGCCGTAAAAAGGTTAAAGCGGGAAGAAAATCATTAGCTCTTCATGTTAATCTTGATTCCTTGCATCGTAAAAGAAAAGAGATCGCTAAAGGATCACCTTTTAAACAAGGGGTTTGTTTAAAAGTAACCACAACTACTCCTAAGAAACCGAATTCTGCTTTACGGAAAATTGCTCGTGTTAGATTATCAAACGGCATGGAAGTAACTGCCTATATTCCCGGCATGGGGCATAACTTGCAGGAACATTCCATTGTTTTAGTAAAGGGAGGCAAGACTAAAGATCTCCCCGGTGTTCGTTATAAGGTGGTTCGTGGTGTTTATGATGCTTCCGGAGTAGAGGGTAGAAAGAAAAGTCGTAGCGCTTACGGCGTTAAGAAACCTAAGTAAAGATCAAACTTAAATAAAAATAATTAAAGTAATAATAAATAAGGTGCAATTTTAGAACAATTAATAATTTTGCACTAAGACTAAATATGAGAGGAAAATCAGCCCCAAAAAGAAATATTGAAGGCGATTCTAAATATAGTGATAAGAATATTGCTAAATTTATCAATTACGTAATGGAGGGAGGTAAAAAAAGCGTAGCTGAACGTATCGTTTATCAATCTTTTGAAATTATAAAAGATAAGATTAAACAGGACCCACGTCATGTTTTTAATAAAGCAATTAAAAAAGTATCCCCTTTGGTTGAAATTAGAGGTAAGCGCGTTGGTGGTGCCAATTATCAAGTACCCTTTCAAGTTCGCGGTGAAAGGCGTTATTTTTTAGGTTGTAACTGGATCATAACTGCCGCTAAAGGCAGGAAAGGTCGCTCCATGGCAGAAAAATTAGCCATTGAAATTTTAGATGCCGCAAACGGCGAAGGCAGCGCTTTTAAGAAAAGAGAAGCTGTCCATAGAATGGCTGAAGCCAATAAAGCTTTTGCCCATTTTTCAAGATAAATTATTAATAAAAAATTAACAAAAATAAATTATTTATATGCCCCGAGATTACTCTTTAGATAATATTAGAAATATTGGTATTATGGCCCATATCGACGCCGGAAAGACTACTTTTACCGAACGAGTTCTTTTTTATACTGGGAAAAAGCATAAATTAGGCGAAGTCCATGAAGGAGAAGCGGAAATGGACTGGATGGAACAGGAAAAAGAAAGAGGCATTACTATTACCTCGGCTACTACTACTTGTTTTTGGAAAAATAAAAAAATAAATATTATTGATACTCCCGGCCATGTTGATTTTACCGTTGAAGTTGAACGCTCTCTGCGCGTTTTAGATGGTGTCGTAGCTGTATTTGACGGTCAAGCCGGTGTAGAACCTCAATCAGAAACAGTCTGGCGACAAGCTGATAAATATAAGGTTCCTCGTTTATGCTTTGTAAACAAGATGGATAAGATGGGAGCTGATTTTTATATGAGCTTGGATTCAATTAGAAAAAGATTGAATCAGAAAGCGGTGGCTATTCAATTACCGATTGGCGCAGAAAATAATCTACAGGGTGTTATTGATCTTTTAACTAAAAAAGCTTACCGATTTTCCGGTAATTTTGGAGTTAACATCGAAGAAATTCCTTTACCTGATGATATGAAAAAAAAGGTTGAAAAATATTACGCTGAATTGGTAGAAAAAGCAGTGGAATGCGATGAGGTAGTTATGGAAAAATATTTAAGTGGCCAGGAAGTCACTTTAGAAGAATTAAAGACGGCTATCAGGAAAGGAGTTATTTCTAACCAGCTATATCCAGTTCTTTGTGGGGCGGCTTTACAGAATGTTGGTATTCAGACGGTGCTGGACGCTGTTGTTGATTATTTACCGTCTCCGCTTGATGTCCCTAACCTTGAAGGTATTGATGTTAAGGATGAAGAAAAAAAGATTTTAGTTAAAGCTGATGACAGCCAACCTTTTGTTGGTTTAGCTTTTAAAATTGCAACTGATCCTTTTGTGGGGAAGCTATGTTTTGTTCGTGTTTATCAAGGAGTTCTTTCTGCCGGATCTTATATTTTAAATTCATCTACCGGTAATAAGGAAAGAATCGGGCGCTTGATCCGTATGCATTCCAATCATCGTGAGGAGATAAAGGAAATTTATGCCGGAGATATAGCTGCTGTTATTGGTTTAAAAAATACCACTACTGGTAACACTTTATGTGCTGAGGGTTATCCTTTGCTGTTAGAGTCAATCAACTTTCCAGAGCCGGTTATTAAAATTGCAGTTGAACCTAAAACTAAAGCAGATCAAGAAAAAATGGGGATGGCTTTAGCTAGGTTAGCTGAAGAAGATCCAACTTTTAGGGTGGAAATTGATGAAGAAACTAATCAAGTCCTTATTTCCGGTATGGGCGAATTGCATTTGGAAATTATTATTGATCGTATGAAGCGTGAATTTGGAGTGGAAGCTAATGTTGGCAATCCGCAAGTATCATATCGCGAAACTATTACCGCTACTGCTGAAGCCGAACATAAATATATCAAGCAATCGGGCGGACGCGGTCAATATGGCCATTGTTCTTTACGTGTTGAACCACTTGAAAAGGGGCAAGGTTATGAATTCGTTGATGAAATTAAGGGTGGTATTATTCCGCGTGAATATATTCCGGCGATTGAAAAAGGTGTTAAGGAAGCTATCCAAGGAGGAGTTTTAGTTGGATATCCAATGATTGATGTTAAGGTAGCCCTATTTTATGGCTCCTATCATGAAGTTGACTCTTCAGAAATCGCTTTTAAGATGGCTGCTATTTTCGCTTTTAAAGAAGCTTGTCAAAAAGCCGGACTAATTTTATTAGAACCAATTATGAAAGTGGAAGTTACTACTCCGGAAGAATACATGGGGAATATTATGGGGGATTTGAATAGCAAGAGAGGACAAATTGAAGAAATGTTTGATCGCGTTAATATTAAAGTAATAAGAGCAAAAGTGCCGTTAGCGGAAATGTTTGGCTATTCTACTAATTTACGCTCTATGAGTCAGGGCCGTGCTAACTATGTGATGGAGTTTTCTCATTATTCCGAAGTTCCCAAGAGTATTTTAGAGAGGTTAAAAGATAATGAAAAATAATTTTTTAATTATTAATTATATGTTTTCTAAACAGTTAAAAAAAATATTGGAATTAGCCAAAAAAACCGGTGATAGAGTAGTTATTTTTGATGGCGCTAATCCAGATAATTCTTACGTAGTAATGCACATTGATCGTTATTTAGAAAAAGAAAATAAAGAAAATAAGGACGACAATGAAAATTTGACAGAAGAAGATTTAACTGATAAAATTAATCAGGAAATCTCGATGTGGAAGAATCAAAATAAAGCTCAAGATTTAAACGAAGAAGATAAAGTTAAAAAGAGTTGGCAGATTCCTCCCGCTGTTAAAGATAAGGCGCATAATATCGAGTAAATTTTTGTTAAAAAATATTAAATAAATAATAATAATAAATTTAATTTAGTTCGGCTGGTTTCCTTTATAGGAAAGAAACTCCGTATTAATGGGGGCCGTACAACAAAAACATGGCAGACAAATTTGAACGCACAAAACCCCATGTTAACGTCGGTACTATTGGCCACGTTGATCATGGGAAGACAACTTTAACCGCCGCAATGCTTTCTGTTTTCAATGTTAAAGGCATGAAGGCTTCTAAAAAAAATGTTAGTGAAATTGATGCTGCTCCTGAAGAAAAGGAGAGAGGTATTACTATTGCTACCGCGCATGTGGAATATGAATCAGAAAAAAGACATTATGCGCATGTTGACTGTCCTGGACACGCTGATTATATTAAAAATATGATCACTGGCGCTGCGCAAATGGACGGTGCTATTTTAGTAGTGTCCGCAGCTGATGGTCCTATGCCTCAAACCAGAGAACATATTCTACTAGCTCGCCAGGTTGGTGTTCCTTATATTGTTGTTTTCTTAAATAAATGCGATACAGTAGAAGATAAGGAGCTAATTGATTTAGTAGAAGAAGAAATTCGGGATTTATTAAAAAAATATGAATTCCCGGGTGATGAAATTCCGATTATCAGAGGAAGTGCCCTAAAGGCTTTAGAGAATCCAAGTGGTCCTGACGCTGAGCCAATTATGGAACTTGTAAATAAGTTAGATGAATACATTCCAGAGCCAGTTCGTGATGTTGACCATCCTTTCTTAATGCCGATTGAAGATATTTTTTCAATTGAGGGACGCGGTACCGTTGTTACCGGTCGTATTGAAAGGGGTATTATTAAAATAGGTGATGAAGTGGAAATAGTTGGTTTGATGGATACAAAGAAGACTACTATTACCGGAGTAGAAATGTTTAATAAGCAGTTAGATCAAGGTCAGGCTGGAGATAATGCCGGCTTATTACTTCGCGGTACAAAAAAGGACGATGTAGAAAGGGGTCAAGTTCTTTGCAAACCAGGTACTATTACTCCGCATACTGAATTTAGCGCTGAAGTTTATATTCTTTCTAAAGAAGAAGGTGGACGTCATAAACCGTTTTTTAACGGTTATAAGCCGCAGTTCTATATACGTACTACTGATGTTACCGGTGATATTACTTTGCCGGCAGGAACTGAAATGGTTATGCCGGGCGATACTGTTAATTTGAATATCAAATTAATTTCCCCGATTGCTTTAGAAGAGAAGCAGAAATTTGCTATTCGCGAAGGTGGACGAACTGTCGGAGCTGGAGTTATTACTAAGATTTTAAAGTAATTGTTTAGGCTCGCCCTTTTTATAAAGGGCGAGCTTATAGCGTTTATTTTAATTTTACGCTTTTAATGATTTAATCTACTATGTCTGAAAACAAAAAAGAGGAAAAAGAAAAGGAATTTAAGCAACGGATAAGGATTAAAATTAAATCCTTTGATCACAAGATTATTGATCAGTCCACTAAGACTATCATTGATACGATTGAGCGCTCTAATGCCCAATTTTTTGGTCCCGTACCTTTACCAATTGAGAAGAAAAAATATACAGTTAATCGCTCTACTTTTGTTCATAAAGATGCTAGAGATCAGTATGAAATGCGTATACATAAGCGAATGATAGATATTGTTGATCCCAGTGCCCAGACTATTGATGATTTAACTAATTTGAATTTGCCGGCTGGCGTTGACGTAGAGATTAAAATGTAGTAGTATAAAAATATTAGAAATTAATTACTGTTAGGTGTCTTGATAACTCTAATTTTTAGAAAGTATCCTGGCTAATATCAGTAAAATTTGGAGGTAAATCAGCAAGCAATTAAGAAATCAGCAAATGGAATCGTAATCTTTTTAGATTTTTTTGTTAATTTTTTGAGAGTTCAAGCTGGTTTATAAACCAGTTTTTTTGTTAAATAAGCAAGCACTGAATAAATTATATGAAATTTATAATTGGAAAAAAGATGGCTATGACTCAGCTTTGGGATAATGGCACTAAAGTGATGGCAGTTACTCCGGTGAAGATTGGGCCTTGCACGGTTGTTCAAATAAAAAGCACAAGTAAAGATGGTTATAATGCTTTGCAATTAGCTTTTGGTTCCAGAAAAGAAAAAAATATTAATAAGCCACAAAAAGGTCATTTAAAAAAACTAGGTCTTTTTCCTGAGTATTTACGTGAGTTTAGGACTGAAGAGGTCTCTAATTTTAAAGTTGGAGATATAATCAGCATGGAAACTTTTATCAAAGGCGATAAAGTAAATGTTACCGGCACCTCTAAAGGAAAAGGTTTTCAGGGCGTTGTTAAGCGCCATGGTTTTCATGGTTTTAAAAAAACTCATGGCAATAAGGATCAGGAAAGGATGCCTGGTTCTATTGGGTCTAAAGGTCCGGCTCATGTTTTTAAAGGCAAAAAAATGGCCGGACGCATGGGAAATACCAAGACTACTGTATCTAATTTAGAAGTAATAGAAGTTGATAAGGACCAGGAAATTTTATTTATTAAAGGTGCTCTTCCCGGAGCAATAAATAGCTTAGTGCTTATAAACGGCCAAGGAGATTTAAAAGTTGATTCGCAGATTAAAAAAGAAGATAAGATGAAGATAGAAGAGGGAGAGAAAGGGGAGAAAAAAGAAGTAAAGGAAGAAAAAATTAAGAATAATAAAACTGAAACAGAGAAATCAGCTTTATAACATTACAATTAGTTTTTAGAAAGTATGTCATTAAAGATAAAAATATATAATCAAGCAGCTGAGCCGGTCAAAGATTTGGAATTAATGAAAAACATTTTTGCAGTTTCTTTAAATTCGGAATTAATGCATCAAGCGATAGTGGCGCAAACTAATAATTCCCGTCAAATATTAGCCCATACTAAAGATAGGAGTGAAGTTTCTGGTGGTGGCAAGAAACCTTGGAAGCAAAAAGGAACCGGCCGGGCGCGTGCCGGATCCAATCGTTCCCCGATTTGGATAGGCGGCGGCGTAACTTTCGGACCGAGAAAAGATCGCAATTTCAAACAAAAAATAAATCAAAAGATGAAACAAAAGGCGATTTTTATGGCCTTATCCGACAGGTTAGAAAATAAAGCCCTTGCGGTAATAGACAATTTGGATTTACCAGAATATAAAACTAAAAAAATTAAGGGCATTTTAGAAAATTTAGAACAAAAAGTATTTAAAACTGATCGCCGCAGCCTTCTGATTATTTCTGAATCTAAAGACAATAAATTAAAGTACTCTGCCAGAAATTTATCGGCAGTAAAAGTTATAAATCTGGAAAATATAAATTTACTTGATGTGCTAAGTTATCATTATTTGTTAATGACAGAAAAAGCGATTATTGCTTTTAGTAAACATTATAATAAATAAAAATATGGCTTTATTCGGATCCAAAAAAAATAAAGAAGATAAAAAGGTGGGCAAGCCAGTTTTAGAGGCGGTCAAGGAAGTTAAGAAAAAAGAGGAAAAAAAAGAAACAGTTGCTATGAAAGATTTATATGCAGAAACATCGCCTAAGGCCAGCTCTGGGAAAACTAAAGTTGTTTTAAAATATAATGCGGCTAATAAATTGTTAGTAAGGCCCTTAGTAACGGAAAAAGCAACCAATTTAGCATCAGTTAGTAAGTATGTATTCGTAGTTGACAGAAAAGCCAATAAAATAGAAATAGCAAAAGCAATCCAATCAGTTTATGGTGTTAAGCCACAAGATGTTAACATAATTAATATGAAAGGTAAAAAAGTGACTCGCAATCGTTTGCACGGACAGCGCAAAAATTGGAAAAAGGCGATAGTTACTTTGTCTAAAGGAGAAACCATTTCTATTTATGAAGGCGTATAATTAAGAGTTATTATAGTAATCAATTAGTAATCGTATAATATGGGAATTAAAAAAGTAAAAGCTAATACACCCGGACGCAGACAAGCGACTTTTGATGATTTTAAGGATATTACCAAGTCAACCCCGGAAAAAAGATTGGTTATTACCAAAAAGAGACGGGGAGGTAGGAATGACAGCGGTAAGATAACTGTTCGTCATCGTGGTGGCGGTGCTAAGCGTTATATTCGCTTGGTTGATTTAAAACGTGATAAATTTGATATAGAAGCGAAAGTAGCTGCAATTGAATATGATCCTAATCGAGGAGCCAGATTAGCCCTGCTTAATTATGTTGATGGTGAAAAGCGTTATATTATCGCGCCGGTTGGAATAAAAGTTGGTGATAAATTATTAAGTTCCAAGAATTTAATTGAAATAAAAAACGGTAATGCGCTGCTTTTGCAGTTTATTCCTGCTGGTATGCCGGTAAGCTGTGTAGAGCTGGAACCGGGCCAGGGTGCTAAAATCGCTCGTAGCGCCGGTAATGTTGTCTATGTGATGGGCGTAGAAAATAAGTATGCCCAAATTAAAATGCCTTCTGGAGAAATTAGATTAATTAAGAAAGAATGTTTGTGTACTATCGGTCAAGCTAGTAATCCTGATAAAAGACATGTGTCTTTAGGCAAGGCCGGACGCAAGCGCCATTTAGGTTTTAGACCAACAGTTAGAGGCACGGCTATGAATCCAGTGGATCATCCTCATGGTGGTGGTGAAGGTAAACAGCCAATTGGGTTGAAGCATCCTAAAACCCCTTGGGGCAAGCCGGCTTTAGGAGTAAAAACTAGACGCAAAAGTTCTGGTGACCGCTTAATAATTAAGCGCCGCTCTAAGCGTCGCCGTTAAAAATAATTAATTTAAATAATTATGTCCAGAAGTTTGAAAAAGGGACCTTATATTAATCAGAGATTATTAAACAAAATTAAAAATCTCAGTCCGGATAGTAAAGAGGTTATAAAAGTTTGGGATCGAGCTTGCACTATTACGCCGGAGATGGTTGGCCATACTCTTGGTGTTCATAATGGCAAGCAACATATTCCGGTTTATATTATAGAAAATATGGTGGGCCATCGTTTAGGAGAATTCGCTCATACCCGTAAGTTTATTGGTCATGGTGGTAAGATGGCCAGAAATCAAGAACAAGTTAAAAAATAATTTATTTATATATGGAGGTAAAAGCTAGTTTAAAACATTTACGGATGTCTGCTCAAAAAGTTCGTTTGGTTATAGATGTTATTCGTGGATTAGCGGTTATAGAAGCTCTTAATCAATTAGAATTTATCAATAAGAAGGCGACTTATCCAATAGCTAAATTGATAAAGTCAGCTGTTTCCAATGCTGAAAATACTTTTAATTTAGAAAAATCTAATTTATTTATTAAAGAAATAAGAGCGGACGAGGGTTTGACTTTAAAGCGTTGGATGCCTCGAGCTTATGGCCGGGCCACTTCTATTCGTAAGCGGGGTTGTCATATAAATTTGGTATTGAAGGAAATAAAAGATAGTGGCCGTCATGAGAAGAAAGAAGTGAAAATTGAAGAGCCGGTAAAGCTTGATCAACTAGCTAAAGAAAGCGATAAAAGCGCAAAAGATAAAAGCAGTAAAGGAATAAAGGTGGAAAGAACGGAAAAAGAGGCGAGTAAAAAGGTATCGGCACCAGAGAAAACTAAAATGTTTAGGCGTAAATCTGGTTAATTTCTAAATTAATTATTTATTAAATATGGGAAAAAAAGTTAATCCAAAAATATTTCGCATGGGTATTACCAAGACTTGGCCGTCAATTTGGTTTGAGAAAGGAGAACAGTATATCAAGAATGTTAGACAGGATGTGCTAATTCGTAAACAGCTTATCAAAGAATTTAAAGAAGCAGGGGTTGATAAGGTGGAAATCGCCCGTGGTTTAAATCGTATTGATATAACAATTAATACTGCTAAGCCGGGAATTATAATCGGTCGCGGTGGCGGTGGAGTAGAAGATTTAAAGAAAAGATTGCATAGGAAATTTTTAAAGAATTTTCGGCCTCAAGAAATCAACCTTAACATCAAAGAAGTCGGTCGTCCTAATTTAAGCGCGCAAATAACAGTGCAAAGCATGATTTTAGATATTGAAAAAAGAATGCCTTTTAGAAAGGTTATGAAACAGGCTTTGAGTCGAATTGAACGCGGTGGCGCTTTAGGGGCAAAGACAGTAGTTTCTGGACGCCTTAACGGTGCGGAAATTGCCCGTTCGGAAAAATTAGTTTGGGGCAAGGTTCCTTTGCAAACTTTGCGAGCTGATATTGATTATGCTCGCGGTACTGCTAAAACCACCTATGGTAGTATTGGTATCAAAGTGTGGATTTATAAAGGTGAAGTATTTGAAAAAGAAAAGGCCGCCGGTGAAGTAATAGAAAGCTAAATTAATTTCCAGGTCTCAGTTTTGAGCTTACAAAAATATGTTAATGCCAAAGAAAACTAAATGGAGAAAAGATCACAAAAGGCGCCGTGGCGGTAAAGCTAGTCGTTATTTGGATATAAGTTTCGGTAGTTATGGTTTAAAAAGTTTGACTTCTTGCTGGATTACTTCGCGTCAGATTGAATCAGCTCGTCGGGTTATGACTAAATATGTGAAAAAAAGCGGCAAAATTTGGATTAGAATATTTCCTGATAAGCCAGTTACTAATCATGGTGGGGAATTACCAATGGGCAAAGGGAAGGGCGCAGTTGATCATTATGTCGCTGTTGTCAAGCCGGGCATGATTATGTTTGAAATGGAAGGAATTGATAAAGAAACTGCTAAAAAAGCAATGGAGTTGGCCGCCCATAAATTGCCGGTAAAATGTAAATTTATCAGTAAGGAATAAACAGTTAAGAAAAATATGGACAATAAAGAATTATTAAATAAAAATATTAGCGATTTAAAACAACTGCTTATTAACAGTCGGGAGAAATTGCGTGATTTACGTTTTAAAGATTCCAATAAGCAATTAAAAAATATTAGAGAAATAAGGAATACCAAAATTGTTATCGCCCGTATTCTTACAATATTAAATAAGAAAAAATAATAATATGACAGCTAAAGCAGATAAACAAACGATTAAGCCAAAGATTATCCGTCGCAAATTTAACGGATTAGTTGTAAACAACCAGAGCGATAAAACTATAATGGTAAGAGTTGATTCAATAAAAATTCATCCTAAATATAAAAAAAGATATACTGTTAGCCGTAAATATCAGGTTCATGATGAGGGCAATAAACATAAAATTGGTGATCAAGTATCTTTTGTGGAATGTCGCCCTTTAAGTCGTAGTAAACGCTGGCGTGTAATTGATTAATTTAATCGTTAAATAGTATGATTCAAGTACAAACATATTTAAAAGTAGCCGATAATTCGGGAGCTAAAGAAGTACAGTGCATCCGAGTTTTAGGCGGCACGAAAAGGCGTTATGCCCATATTGGCAATATTGTTGTAGCCGCAGTGAAGAGCGCTTCCCCTCATGCCGCTATAAAAAAAGGCGATATAGTTAAGGCGGTTATAGTTAGAACGCGCAAGGAAATTAGACGTCCGGACGGATCTTATCTTCGTTTTGATGATAACGCTTGTGTAGTTATAAACGAGGGAGAAAAAAAAGAACCTAAAGGTACCCGTATTTTTGGACCGGTGGCCCGGGAAATTAGACGATCGGGATTTATTAAAATTGCTTCATTGGCACCTGAAGTTTTATAAAATTAAAGGCAATTTTCAAGATTAATATATGCATATCAAAAAAAACGACAAAGTGAAAATATTATCTGGTAAGGATAAAGGTAAAATTGGAAAGGTTTTGCAGGTTTTACCTAGAGAAGGTAAGATTAGTATTGAGGGTTTAAATTTACTTATCAAGCATTTACGTCCGCAAAAAGAAGGAGAAAAGGGCCAAAGAATAGAATTCCCTTCTTTTATAGATGTTTCTAATGTCGCTTTGATTTGCCCTAAATGCGGTAAGGCCACGAGGGTGGCTCATAAGATAGTTAAAATTGAAAACAAGAAAGATAAGAAATTCCGTCTATGTAAAAAGTGTCAGGAAATAATTGAGTAACAAAAAATTTATGAGACTTAAAGAAAAATATCAAAAAAAGATAGTTTTGGCTTTAAAAGAGAAGTTTGGTTTGAAAAATAGCATGCTAGCGCCTCATTTAGAAAAAGTAACTATTAATGTTGGTTGTGGACATCAAGCTAAAAATAAAGAATATTTAACAACTGTAGCTGAAGGTTTAGCGAAGATAAGTGGGCAGAGGCCAGTTTATACTTTAGCTAAAAAGTCGGTTTCTGCTTTTAAAATAAGAGAGGGTATGACAGTTGGCGCTAAAGTTACTTTGCGCGGACAAAGAATGTATGATTTTGTTGATAAATTAGTTAATATTACCTTTCCTCGAGTTAGAGATTTTCGTGGTTTAAATACTAAAACAGTTGATGGTAGCGGCAACATGACTATCGGTTTTAAAGATCAATCACCTTTTCCAGAAATAAAAGTTGAAGATATGGATAACCCTTTTGGTTTGGAAGTTTGTTTAAGCACTAGCGCTGTCAACCGAGAAGAAGGCTTAGAGCTATTTTCCTTGCTCGGTTTCCCTTTTAAAAAAGAAAATAAAAGAAATAAATAATTAAAATAAATATGGCAAGAACTGCACTAATAGTTAAAGCAAAAAGAAAACCTAAATTTTCTACCCGAAAAGTTAATCGCTGTTGGCGTTGTGGTCGCAATCACGGCGTTATTCGCGATTTTAATCTTTGCCGTATTTGCTTCCGCGAATTAGCTGATAACGGCGATTTGCCGGGAGTTAAAAAATCCAGTTGGTAATTTAGAAATTTAAGTTTAATTTAAAAATATGATGGATCCCATTGCAGATATGTTTACAAGAATAAGGAATGCTTCTGCCGTCCGCAAATTGAGGCTATCTTTGCCTATGAGTAAATTAAAGCATGAAGTGGCCAAAATATTGGCAGATGAAGGTTGGATTAAGGGGGTTGAGGTTGTTCCAGGTGGTTTAGCCGGTAAACATAATAATTTTGATGAGCTTTTGATACAGTTAAAATATAAAAGAAATGGCAAACCGCAGATAACTTCAATCCGAAGAATCAGTCGACCGGGTCTTAAAATTTATGTTTCTAAAACAGAAATTCCAACTGTGCTGAATAATTTTGGTACTGCCATTATTTCCACTTCTCGTGGTTTAATGACTGGTCGAGAGGCTAAAAAACAACGAATCGGCGGTGAAGTTATCGGTGAAATCTTTTAATTAGTTATTAAATTAATACTATATGTCACGTTTAGGAAAGTTACCAATTAAATTACCTTCAGGAGTGAGCGTCAATATTAATAATAAACAATTGTCTTTTAAAGGGCCTAAAGGTGGTTTTGAGTTATCAGTTAATCCAATTATCAGCGTCAAAGTAGAGAATAATGAAATAATTGTTAAGCCGGAAAATAAAGAGGTAAAGAATGCTAGTGCAATGTGGGGCTTAACTTGGAGTTTAATCAGAAATGCTGTTATTGGAGTTAGTGAAGGGTTTTCTAAAAATTTGGAGATAAGCGGAGTCGGTTATCGCGCTTCTGTATCTGGCAACAAATTAAATATGAATTTAGGTTTTTCCCATCCAATTGAATTTTTATTACCAGAGGGTATAAACGTTGCGGTAAAAGGCAACACTTTAATTATATCAGGAATCAGTAAGGAACTAGTAGGAGAAGTAGCAGCTCAGATAAGAAAAATTAGAAAACCAGAACCCTATAAAGGTAAAGGAATTAAATATGCAGATGAAATTATTCGTCGTAAAGCCGGAAAAGCGGCTATTAAGGGAAAATAAATTTGCAGTTAAGAGATTATTAATAATATGGATAAAAATAAAGAAAAAAATCAGAAAAGAGCAAGGCGTCATGCCCGTGTCCGTGCTAAAATTTCTGGTACAGCCACTTGTCCGCGTTTAAATGTATTTCGCTCTAATCGTACCATGTTTTTGCAGCTGATAGATGATGAGAAAGGGAAAACTTTAGTCAGCGCTTCTTCTTTAGAGGTGAAAGAAACTGGTAAGAGGGTGGATATTAGTAAGAAATTAGGTAATCTTATCGCTCAGAAAGCCAAGGTTAAAAAAATTAGCAATATTGTTTTTGACCGCGGCCCCTATAAATATCACGGCCGAGTTAAAGCTGTTGCTGAAGGCGCCCGTGAAGGCGGTTTGAATTTTTAAATTGATTGCAAATAAATAAAGAAAATATGTCTGAAGACAAACAAATAAAAAAAAGTAGTGGAAATAAAGATTTTTCAATAAGCGCTGGTGCGGCGAAAACGGTGGCAAAAGATATTTATGGCGACAAGAAACATTTTAGTCGCAGTTCTAGAAAAGGAAATGGACGCAGAAATAATGATCGACGCGATGAATTTGACCAGCGTATTTTAGAAATAGCCAGAGTTACCAGAGTCATGGCTGGTGGTAAAAGAATGAATTTTCGGGCCTGTGTTGCTGTCGGCGACAAAAAAGGTAGCGTTGGTATTGGTTTAGGCAAAGGCGCTGATGTTACTATGGCAGTAAATAAAGCAGTAAATAAGGCAAAAAAAACCATGGTTAAAGCACCGATTGTAAATGATACTATTCCTCATGAAATTAATAATAAATTAGGAGCAGCCAGAATAATGCTTAAACCGGCAAAAAAGGGTCGAGGTGTTATTTCCGGTGGCGTTATTCGTGTTATTTTAGAGTTAGCCGGTATTAAAAATATTACCAGCAAAACCCTAGGATCAAATAGTAAGGTCAATAATGCTCGCTGTACTATAGATGCTTTGTCTAAATTAAAGAAAGTTGAAAATAAGTTTGATAATCTAAAAAAAGATAAATCGGGAGAAATAAGAGAGAAAGAGAATAAGAAATAAATTAGTTTTTCAATTTTATCAATATGTTAACACTCAACAGTATAAAAAAATCTAAGGGAACTTCTAAGAATAAAAAAAGAGTCGGGCGGGGAAATTCTTCTGGACATGGAACTTATAGTACCCGCGGTTTAAAAGGACAAAAAGCTCGTTCCGGGGTTTCTGGTTTAAAGCGCTTGGGCATGAAGCAACAACTTTTACAGACTCCTAAAAGGCGTGGTTTTAAATCTTTAAAACCTAAAAATCAAATTTTAACCTTGAAAGATATAAATGATAATTTTAAAGCTGGTGAGGAAGTTACACCAGAATCTTTAGTTGAAAAGAATTTAATTTCTTCCGCTAGTTTGCCGGTTAAAATTTTAGGCAAAAAGAACAAATTAAAAATTAAAGTTAAATTTACTGGCGTGAAGATGAGCGCCGGCGTTAAAGAGCAAATAAAATAATTAATTTTTTATGTTTGATAAATTAATTCAAATTTGGAAGGCGAAAGATTTACGCAATAAAATTCTCTATGTATTAGGAATGCTAGTTATTTTTCGTTTCCTGGCTCATATTCCTATTCCTGGTGTTAATGAAGCTGCTTTAAAAAGTTTATTTGCCTCCAATCAGATATTAGGTTTGTTAAATATGTTTTCCGGCGGTGGCATGGAGACTTTCTCTATTGTTATGATGGGTGTGGCTCCTTATATCACCTCCTCTATTATTTTTCAGCTTTTAGGTATGATAGTCCCTAAAATAGAAGAGATGCAGAAGGAAGAAGCTGGACGTCAAAAAATAAATATGTGGACCAGATTGCTTACTGTTCCTCTGGGATTTCTACAGGCTTATGGTATGATCACTTTGCTTCGCCGTTCAGCAGCCGGGATTTTAGGTGAAATTAGTTTTTTCAATATGGGTGTTATGTTGATTACTATTACAGCCGGCACTATTCTTTTAATGTGGATAGGCGAACTTATTTCCGAGCAAAAAGTGGGAAATGGTATCTCTCTGCTTATTTTTGCCGGTATCGTAGCTTCCTTGCCACAGATGATACAACAAGTAGCCGTTACCTTTGATCAAACCCAATTATTTACTTTAATTGGTTTTGTAGTTATTGCTATAATTACCATAGTTGGCGTTGTTATTATAAATGAAGGCCAGCGCAATATTCCTATCCAATATGCTCGGCAAATAAGGGGAAGCCGCGCTTTTGGCGGCACTAGTACTCATTTGCCTTTGCGCGTTAATATGGCTGGTGTTATTCCGATTATATTCGCTATTTCAGTAGTATTATTTCCTTCAATGATTGCCCAGTTTCTGATTCATGCGCAAACTCCCTGGATAGCTTCTTTTGCCCAGTGGGTAATTGATATGTTTAATAATCAGTTATTTTATGGTATAGTTTATTTTTTGATGGTATTTGCCTTTACTTATTTTTATACCGAAGTTGTCTTTCATCCTGATCAAATTGCGGAAAATTTGCAAAAACAAGGTGGTTTTATTCCCGGAATTAGACCAGGCAAGAATACAAGTGAATATTTATCAGCAACGACTCACAAAATTATTCTCGTCGGCGCTTTATTTTTAGGTTTAATTGCTATTTTACCGCTTGTAATGCGTTATTTCACCGGTGTCCAAGCTTTTGCTATCGGCGGTACCAGTCTTCTTATCGTTGTATCGGTAGTTATTGAAACTGTCAAGCAGATAGAATCTCAATTAACTATGAGAGAGTACGATGGCTTATAAATTAAATATAACGTTTATATAAATAACGACTTTTGAAGCCGTTTTTTATATGATATAATAAAAATAACCAAGTATTTATTGGTGAATAGTTTTTATTTAATATCTAGATTATGGATTTAAAAGATGTAGTAAAAAATTTAAGTCAACAAACTGAATACCGTTTAGATCAGCGCATGGACAAATTGTTACGTAAAAATCCTCGTTATAACCATTTAAATAAAGATGATCAAAAAATTATTCTTGATTTATTGAAAAAGTATAAGGATAAGAAAAGGAGAGGTGTAAAGATTTCCAGTTTTGCTATTAAACGTGATACTTATAATTTATATCGTAAGCGCTTGGAAATGGGGCTCACCTATAATGATTTAGATAAGATAAAAGAGCTTTTAAACAGTTTAAAAGATTAATATATATGAGAATAAAGGATTTGCCGTCCGGAGGCAGCAATTTCCGGGCAAATATTGGACCAGGCAGTTTTTCCAAAAGATTTGATTCTGCTACCAGGTTTGGCGATCTTAAAAATTTAGCTGATAATCGTAAAGCAATTGCCAAGGTAGTTAAGAATAACGAGCGTGCTATCAAATTAGGCCAATTTGACCGTAAGCGTCAGATAAAAGCTTGGAATGATATTAAAAAAGAAGAAGGTTCTCGTCTTAGCAAAGATGATAAAAAGGAGATAAAAGCGATACTAAAACATTTAGGTCAAGATAAAGAAAAAAAAGTTGAAACAGAGAAAAAAATTAAAATTCAAAAACAACTGGATAAAGATTCTAGTTTTGCAAAAGAGCGATCTGAAGAAATAAAAGCTAAAATAGGTCGTTTTAGCAGGACTAAAACCGGTGGAGAGTCAACATTGAAATTTGCTTCTCACCCCCAAGAAGAAGATAAAGATGAAATGTCAATGAGCGGTAAAATATTAGAAAGACGCTTTTTACAGAAAGAAAAAATGTTTAAAGAACGCTTACCTCGTTATAAAGTACAATGGGAGAAAGAAAAGAAAAAAAGATTTGATGTTTCATCTTTATCTAGGGATATGAATAAGAAAAAATCAAATTCAGATTTGGATAAGGATAAAGAGGAAGATAAAGATAATAAGAAAAGCCCCTCTCGCCTTTTTCAGAATTTATAATATGATTTATTTAAAAACAAAAGAAGAGATAGAAGCAATAAGGCAAGGTGGAAAATTATTAGCTAATATATTAAAAACTTTACTTAAAGAGGTTAAGCCGGGAAAAAGAACTGCTGATTTAGAAAATATGGCCCGCTATCTTATTTCCAAAGCTAAAGCAGTTCCCGCTTTTTTAAATTATCCCATGGGGGGAAATATATATTTTCCTTCAGCGCTATGTGTTTCTATAAACAATGAAGTTGTTCATGGCAGTGCTTTGCCGGATAGAGAAATAAAAAATGGAGATATTGTTGATCTTGATATTGGTATGGAGTGGCCCCTTGACAAAAAAACTAGGGATAAGCTGGGAGTTTTTGCTAACCCTCATTCTCAAAATGGTGGTTATTTTACCGATATGTGCGCGACTATCGGAGCTGGGAAAATAAGCCAAGAGGCTAAAAAACTGATCACTACGACTAGAAAATGTTTAGAAGCGGCTATAAGTCAAGCTAAGCCGGGAAATTATATAAATGACATTGCTAAGGCCGTAGAAATGATTGCTCTAAAAAAGAATTATGGAGTAGTACGCGATCTAGTCGGCCATGGCGTTGGTTATTTTCCTCATGAAGCTCCAGATGTTTTTAATTACCAGATAAGTAACAATTCAAAAGAAAATGTTCGGCTTGAGCCTGGTATGGTAATTGCGATTGAACCAATGATAAATAGTGGCAGTTATCAGATTAAAATTGCTAAAAATGGCTATACTATCATAACAGCCGATGATTCCTTAAGTGCTCATTTTGAGCATACAGTCGCTATTACTGAAAATGGACCGCAAATATTGACAGCTATTTAACAAATTATGAAAAAACAAGATCCAATATATTATTTAGGCATTGATTGGGGAGAGAAAAGAATAGGCCTGGCTAAAGGCGATAGCCATGTCAAGCTAGCTTTGCCGTTAATGACAGTTTCCAGTTTGAAGGAAATTTTGCAAATTATTAAAGATGAAAAAATTGATTGCATTGTTTTAGGTTGGCCTAGAAAAATGAACGGCGGGAAAGAAATTGATTTTCGCTGGCAGAATTTTGCTAATATTTTAAAAGAAAAGGTTTATATCCCTGTTATTTTGCAAGATGAGCGCTTGAGTAGTTTAGCAGCTGATGCTCTTTCTGGTCGGCCACGAGATAAGGTATCTCGGGATGTATTAGCTGCTGTTTTGATTTTACAATCCTATCTTGACAATCTTAATTAATATTATGGAGGATAATCACAAAAGTCAGGCTATTGTTCTTAAGCGCCAGGATTATCGCGAATATGATAGCCTGGTGGTTTTTTATACTAAAAATTATGGCAAATTGACTTTAGTTGCGCGGGGGACTAAAAGACAAGAGTCAAAACTGGCCGGCCATATTGAACCGCTTAATTTGGTTGATTTAATGATTATTCCTGGCAAAGGACATGATTATGCCGCTGGGGCAATAGCTAAAGAGGCATTCCTAGATTTGAAAGATAATTTAAATAATTTACACATTGCTTTTTTAGGTGCTTTTTGGCTCCTGCGTTTAACAGAAGAGGGCGAGCCCGATGAACGCCTTTTTAACTTATTTAACAATTATTTGCAGTTATTAAATGAAGCTAGTCGACGTGATTTCAATAAGGAAGAGGGAGAACTACTTTTTGCGATTTTTGCTTTTAAGATGTTGAGTATTGCTGGTTATGAGCCCCAAACCGAGAATTGTCTTTTTTGTCGAAAGAAGATAAAAGCCGGGTATAATTATTTTGATTTAAAAAATGGCGGCTTGCTTTGTTATAGTTGTTTTGTAAGTAACAAGGAAGAAGACGAAAAAAATTTTATAAAAATATCAGCTAATGCCATAAAATTTTTACGTTTTATTTTTAATGCTAGTTGGCCGGTAAATAAAAAAATTAAGGTTAATAAGGAAACTGGTCGTGAAATTGTACTTTTAGCTCATAATTTTTTGCAATTCAGATTATGATTTTTTTGTAAAAATAAGATGAAATTCTTTTTGTTTTACTTTGATTGGACGAAAAATTTTACTTGCTAAAAGTGGGAAAATAGGATAATATTTAAGTAATAAATAAATAAAATTAATTTTATGGCGAACAAAAATAACGCTAAGTTTGCGTTTTATTATCTATTACTTTTAGTAGCTTTAATCTTTATGGCAATTTCGGTTGGTTTAATTGCTTTTAATATTATTAATCGTACTATTTATGATCCTTTAGTTTATTCTGCTTATAATAATTACAATAATCAATTTAAATTCGCTCTTTCGGCTTTAATTTTTGCTGCCCCGATATTTTATATAACCATTAGTTTAATAAGACGCGGTTTAAAAAAAGGTGAATTAGCTTTTAATTCCGGCATCAGACGCTGGTTGACTTATTTTATTTTATTCGTATCTTCCCTTATTATTTTAGGTGTTCTTATTAGTACGGTTAACAGTTTTTTATCCGGAGAATTAACATTACGTTTTATTTTAAAGGCAGTAACTGTTTTTATAATTTCTGGTTTGGTTTTTTCCTTTTATTTTTATGATATTAAACAAGAAAGCCCGACGCCGAAAAATCAAGTAAATATTGTTTTTCTAATAACCTCTTTATTAATTGTCTTATCAGCTTTTATTTCTGTCTGGTTTTTCATCGAATCTCCAAAAATAGCCAGAGATAGACGTTTTGATCAAATGATTTTGAATGATATAAATAATTTGGAGCATTCTGTTAATTCTTATTACTCTTTTCATAAATCTTTGCCGGATAACTTGTCAGATTTAGAGGATAATTTTAATTTATATTATCTAGAAAGCGATCAAAAAATTGAATATAAGAAAATCGGAGATAATAGTTTTGAATTTTGTGCTGTGTTTAAGGCTGATAGCCAAAAATTAGAAAGAGGCGCTTATTTGAATTCAGCCAGGAATAAAAGCTATGAAGCCGGTTATAATTGTTTAGAAGGTTATTTGTGGGAAAAGATGCCAGTAACAGAGGAAGAGAATATAAATTAAAAGAGGAATTCTTAATTATGATGGAATTTAAGATAGAAAAATTTTCCGGACCTTTAGGTTTACTCTTGTCAATGATAGAGCGGGAAGAAATGGATATTACCGAGATTAATTTAGCAAGAATAGCTGATGATTACGTATTGTATATAAAAAAAGCTAAAGATATTAGTTCTGAAGAGCTATCTGATTTTTTAGTAGTGGCAGCTAAATTGTTATATATTAAATCAAAAGCTTTATTGCCGTATCTAGTTATAGATGAAGAAGAGGATGATAGCGCTGATTTGGAGCGCCAATTGAAAATGTATAAGGAATTTGTTGATGCCTCTTTACAGATAAAAGCAATAATTTTACAGGAAAATTTTTTGTTTTTACCTCCGATTAACAAATCCCGTTGCCGAAAAGATTTTGTCATCGGTTTTTATCCACCTGTTAAAATAACGGCTGATTTACTAGCTTCCAAGCTGAAAGATATTATTACTGATCTTGATAAGCAGAAAAAACAGAGTTTAAGGGAGGAAAGATTAGCGCCTAAGATAAATATTGAAGAAAAAATAGAGCTTATCAAAGATCTATTAATAAAAAAAGCCAGAGTTAATTTTTCTCACCTATTAGCATCAGCCGGCGATAGAATGGAAATTATTGTTAGTTTTTTGGCAGTATTGGAGCTGGCTAAACAAAAAGAATTAGTTTTTGAACAAAAAGGACTTTTTAGCGAAATCCATATATTAAATCAAATTAACAAAAATGAAAAATTATGAGCATTAAATCGCAATTAGAGTCTTTATTATTTGTCGCGATAAAGCCTTTATCTTTGAAGGATTTGACTTTGGCTTTAGGGTATAAGAAAGAGGAAATCAAAGAAGCTCTAAAAGATTTGTCGTCTGAATATAATGAACAAGCCAGGGGTTTAGCTTTAATTAATAACAATAATAATTATCAGCTGACCAGTTCTCCTGATAATGCAAAAATAGTCAGAAAATTTCTGAAAAATGAAACTAGCGGCGAATTATCCCAACCTAGTTTAGAAGCTTTAACAATTATCGCCTATCGTGGACCAATAAGTAAGACAGAGCTAGATCGTATAAGAGGAGTCAATTGTAGTTTGATAATTCGCAATCTTCTATTGCGCGGTTTGATTGAAGAGAAATTTAATAAAGTAAAAAGTGAAAATTTTTATACTGTTAGTTTGGATTTTATCCGTTTTTTAGGAATAAACAGTGTTGCCGAGCTTCCTAATTATGATAAGCTTAATCAGTCGGAAACTTTACAGGGAGTTTTAATGGAAGAAGAAATTAATTAAAAGACGCTATGATAGCCGCTTTACTTAACTTAGTATTGATATTTTTTACTGCTTTTCTTGATTTGCCGCTCACAATTATTTATAGTGGAGATCTGATAAGGCCTGAAGCTGTTCAAACTCAGGAGAGCATTAGTGCTAATAAGGCAGCGGTATTGTCAACTGATGGGCGTTTTCTACTTTTTTCCAAGCAGTCTGAAGAAAAGCAGCCAATTGCCAGTATAACCAAGTTGATGACGGCTTTAATTTTTTTGGATGTTTGCCCTGATTGGGGGGAAACTTATAAAATAACAGCCGCTGATTACATCTCAGGAGGTAAATTTCATCTTTTTTTAGGTGATACGATCAATTTACGGGATTTATTCTTGACGAGTTTAGTATCCTCTGACAATAGCGCTACCATTGCTTTAGTCCATGCTTCAGGTTTAGAAGAAGAAGACTTTGTTTTACAAATGAATCAAAAGGCTAAAGAATTAAGATTACTTAATACTGAATTTACTGATCCAACCGGTCTTAGTGCCGGGAATGTTTCTACTGCTCGAGAAGTAGCCCTGTTAGCTTTAGCCGCTTTTGAAAGAAAAGAAATTGCCGAGGCTTTAGCTTTAAAAGAATATAGCTTTGTTACCCTGGAGGGGAGAGAAAAACATATAGAATCAACTGATTATTTGTTATTTGATGACGAAATTTCGGATTTTTTTCCTTTAGGAGGTAAAACTGGATATACTGATAAAGCTGGTTACTGCTTTGTTGGTTTGTTTGCCAACGCGAATGGGGAGAGATTAGTAGCCTCAGTTTTAAATAGTGCAGGGAAGAATGGTCGTTTCCAAGAAAGTAAGGCTATTATTTCTTGGGTATTGCAGACTTATTTTTCAGATTTTAAGAATTAATCTAATATGAAGTTTATTAATAAATCGTACTTTAAGATTAAGCAGGTTTTTTTTCGTCGTTACCCTCGATTGTATTGGCTGTGTGATCGGCGTAAGTCTTCAATAAAATTCTTTTTTGCTGGTTCTACTGCTGCGGCTGTTAATTTGTTGTTTTTATTTATTTTCCACGGTTGTTTCAAATGGGGCTTAGTGTTTTCCACCAGCTTAGCTTTTATCCTATCTTTTATTGTTAGCTTTACTCTGCAAAAATTCTGGGCTTTCCGTAACTATTATTACAAGAAAATTCCCGTCCAGCTTGTATTATATATTATAAATGCTATTATTGGTTTGAATTTAAACGGTTTTTTGATGCATTTGCTGGTGAATAAGTTAGGAATTTGGTATTTATTAGCTCAAGTTGGAGTGAGTTTACTAATCGGACTATATAATTTTTTAATTTATAACTTTGTAATTTTTAGAAAGAAATAACTATGAAGATATTAGCTTATAAAAATCAATTACAAGAAGCACCTGAATTATGGTTGCGCCGTGCCGGCTATGCTTTTATCCCGGAACGGGGAAGTGGAGAACGTAGTTTTGCTCGACGCTTAACACGTGATTTTTATCCTCGTTTTCATATTTATTATTCGGAAAAAACCGATGAGCAGGGAAGAAATATTATTATTTTCAATTTACACCTTGATCAAAAGAGGCCGGGATATTTCGGCTATAACCGTCATAACGCGGAATATGATAGTGACTTAGTAAAACAAGAGGCAGATAGGTTAAAAAGCTTTCTTTTGCCATAATTTTTATTTAAAATATGTCAGATAGCGAAGAGATAAAAGCAAAATTGAATATTGTTGATGTTATAAGGGAGTATGTTCCTTTAAAGGCGGCTGGTGCTAACTTTCAGGCACTTTGTCCCTTTCATAATGAAAAGACGCCATCTTTTATTGTTTCTCCCGACAAGCAAATTTGGCATTGTTTTGGCTGTGGTCGGGGAGGAGATATTTTTTCTTTTATTATGGAAAAAGAGGGTTTTGACTTTATAGAAGCTCTTCATTTTTTAGCGGCTAAAGCTGGGGTAGAGTTGAAAAACGATAATCCACAAAGACGTTCTCAGCGCAACCGCCTATTAGATATTATGGAGTTATCAGGCAAATATTATGCTCATATATTGAATAGTTCAGTCGGCCAAAAAGCTAAAAAGTATTTACTGAAAAGAGGGTTAAAAGAGGAAATTATTTCCAGTTGGCAGTTAGGATATAGTCTTGACTCCTGGAGCAGTTTGTATGATTTTTTGCGTCAGCATCCCAAAACCGGTAAAAAATATACTGATGAAGAAATAACAGCCGCCGGATTAATTATCAAAAAAGACAATATTTTTCATGGCCGCCAATATTATGATCGCTTCAGGGGGCGCATCATGTTTCCTATTTGGAATGTTGCTAATAATTTAATTGCTTTTAGCGCTCGTGTCAGTCCAGACAAGGAAAAAACGGAAAAAATGGGTAAATATATTAATAGTCCACAAACCAAAATTTATGACAAGAGTAAGATATTTTTCGCTTTAAACAAAGCTAAATCAGCTATCAAGGAACAGGATTTAGCTATTGTAGTTGAAGGGCAGATGGATGCTATCTCTTGCCATAATCATGGGATTGAAAATGTAGTCGCTTCTTCTGGCACCGCTTTGAGTACGGATCAAATCGCTCTTATTAAACGTTTTAGTAATAATATCGCTTTAGCTTTTGATATGGATAAAGCTGGCCAAAACGCTGTTGATAGGGGAATAAAAGAAGCCTTGGCTCAGGGTTTAAATGTAAAGATAATCACTCTTCCTCAAGGTAAAGATCCGGACGAATGTCTACGTTATAATCCAGCTGACTTTAAGGAAGCGGTCAAAGCGGCTGAACCAATGATGGAATATTATTTTAAAAAGATTTCTTTTGACTTGAATTTAGAAGAATTGGATAATAAAATTAAAGTAAGGGACAAGATGTTTGCTATGATAGCCTTATTAAATAATAAAGTTGATAAGGGTTATTGGCTTAAACGAATGAGCGAAAAACTTGATTTTTCCGAAACTGACATCAGAGAAGAATTTGTAAAAATAACTAATCGGGATTTTAAAAAATCTATTGTTTACGAATTAAGCTCGGAAGCAAAAACAGTAAAAGATAAATTAAAGCCGCTTTCCCGGGAAGAAATGTTGTCCGAACTATTTTTAGCCCTTATTATCAAATTTTCTGAATTATTCAATTATGGCTTGGAGAATTTGGATCCTGAACAAGTGCATGGTCAGGAAAAAATTGAATTATATAAATTCCTGATTATTTATCATAACAAAACTGCTGTTTTTTCTTATGATGATTTTCGTTACCACTTGTCTGATAAAGTGGAATTAGAAAAGCTGCTTAATCGTCTTATCCTATTAGGAGAAAAAGAATTTTATAGCCATAGCCCGGAAGAGGCTCGTCAAGAGTTAATTAAAGTTATTTTAGAGCTTAAACGTCATAATTATCGGAAGAGAATAAAAGCGCTGGAAAAGGAGCTGTCGCTTTTGGAAAAATCAGCTGATAATGAAGAAGAGAAGATAGTGGAAATAATGACGGAAATAAAAAGTTTGACTGAAGGGTTAAAAAAATTAATTTAAAATATTATGGTTAAGAAACCGATGAAAACTAAAAAAACTACAGCCAAAAAAACAGTTAAAACTCAAAAGACAAAGGAAAAGAAAAAAACACCAATCAAGAAAAAGGTTAGAAAAACTGTTAAATCCAAGGCAAAGAAAAAACAAACCAAGAAAGCTCCTGCTAAGAGGTTTGTTGTAAAGAAGGCTAAAAATTCTTTGTCTAAGAAATCTTTGAAAGTCAGAAAGACCTCCCAGGCAAAAGTCAAACTTTCGCGGAAACCAAGGGAAATAATTAAACCGACTGAAGAAAAGTTGAAAAAATTGATAGAAAAAGGGCGCTTGCGGGGTTTTATTACTGAAACCGAGTTATTATATCTTTTTCCCGAAGCTGAAGAGTATCTTTATGATTATGAGATTTTTCTAGGAGAGCTGCAAAAAAGCGGGATTAGGATAGCTGAGGATTCTGGACAATTATTAGATTTTTCTGAAAATAGGAATGCTGGTGAAGAAGAAGGTAAAAGCATTCCCCAAGTTGATTTGTCAAAATTAAGCTCTGATTCTATTCAGATGTATTTGAAAGAAATTGGCAAAGTTCCGCTTTTAAAAGGCGATGAAGAGGTTAAGTTAGCTAAACTTAAAGAAAAAGGCGATAGAGAAGCAGAAAGAAAAATTATTGAAGCTAATTTACGTTTAGTAGTTTCTATCGCCAAGAAGTTTGCTGGTGCTAAAGGTATGAGTTTACTTGACCTTATTCAAGAGGGTAATATTGGTTTGTTCCGGGCGGTGGAAAAGTTTGAATACCGTAAAGGTTTTAAATTTTCTACTTATGCTACTTGGTGGATACGTCAGGCTATTACTCGGGCCTTAGCAGATCAATCAAGAACAATTCGTATCCCTGTCCATATGGTGGAAACTATAAATAAATTTCAACAAGTGCAGAGAAGTTTAATTCAAGAGTTGGGCCGGGAACCTTTAGCTGAAGAAATTGCATCAGAGATGGGAGAAGAGCTAGATAAGGTAAGATATATTATGAAAATATCCCAAGATACTATTTCTTTAGAAACAACTATTGGTGATGACGAGGAAGATTCAACTTTGGAGGATTTTATTGAAGATATAAAAAATGTTACTCCGGATAGGGCAGCCGCTTTACAGCTTTTGCGTGATTATGTCAAAAATGTTATTTCTCAATTGTCTCCGCGCGAACAAAAAATTCTAGAAATGCGTTTCGGACTACTTGATGGCGTTGCCCATACTTTGGAGGAAGTTGGCCAGGAATTTGAAGTAACTAGGGAACGTATCAGGCAGATTGAAGCCAAGGCTCTGGAAAAAATTAGGAAACTAAAAGGTTTGGACAAATTAAGAGATTATTGATCCATAGATAATTGTAAAATTATTATGTTTGAAAAAATGTTTTTTTTAAAATAAAAAAAGAGTGGAAGAATAATAATTTTTTGTTTATTGACATAAAATTAAGATTTGATATTATAATATTGAAAAAATTAAATATTCCCGGGTGGCGCAGCGGTAGCGCAGTTGGCTGTTAACCAATTGGTCGTCGGTTCGAATCCGACCCCGGGAGCAT
>CAYSJA010000026.1:0-3401 GCA_964431235.1 uncultured Gammaproteobacteria bacterium | reverse complement strand
CTGCTTAACTATTAATTTAGCTTTGAGCTTGGCTAGAAAATATCTCTCCCTAATTAAGTTTTTAAAGACAATTTCTTCTGCTGAATCTTTAAATTCTTCACCCGCTCCTTTAATTAGACAGAGTCTAATTAATTTAGCATCAGCTGTATCAGTTTTGACTCTTCTAATAGAAGAATTATTTTGAGCCTTGGTGATGATAGGGTTAATGACTTTAACTAGATAACCGTTATTAACACAATTGACAGTTAGAGGTAGATGATATGAACCAGTTGATTCCAATCCAATTATAGTATCCTTTTTTGTGTATCTACTCTTCTTTAAATATCTAATAAAACTATTAATACCTACTAGATTATTATTAAATTTAAGAGGCTTGGCCAGTTCACTGTCACAAGCCAAAAAATCATTCTTGGAGATATCTATTCCAATATATGTTTGCATATGTTTAATATTTGTTTTAAAATTACAATATAAACGAAGAGAAAAAGAAGAGAGAAGAAAAAGAGAACGTGAGACCTAAATGATCTCCAAGTAAAAACTAAAGCAGGTTCGCATTTGATACGGGGCTCTACTCCCCCAACTATCTTATTCGCTTATATTCACTGCTTTTATTGGAGACTATATGTTAGAACACGGGGCTAAAATCCCCAACTTCGTCCTCATAGCTCTCACAATAAAAGTATAGCCTAGTTGCTATACTTTTATTATACGAACATCGTCCGCGACCCAAGTCTAAGTTCAAGAAGTAAGTGCAACACTTTGATATAATTAAGGAAATAATAACATTGTGGTATAATTTTTTATTACCTTAACAATTAAATAACTAAAATAGAGAAATAATGAAAAAAAAGAATTTCACTTTACAGATGTTTTGGCCGTTATAACAATGACAATTTTAAAACCACAAGGTATAGATGGTGTTGGTTTGCTTCTTTCTTTTATGACTGATGAGCGCTTGGAGATGAAAAATTATGGATCTGCTAGGATAGATTGTCTTCCAGAATTAATTAAACAATTTCCCAACCTTGATCCAAATACCAGGGATTCGAACTAGCGACGAGCGAGTCTTGAGCGAGGTCGGAAGACCGAGCGAAAAGGGGAGCGACGATAGAAGAGACCGAAGAGGGAGCTTTTAGCGGTCGGTCTGGACAAGTGAGCCCGCCGCTTGTTGGCGGCGGGCGAGGGCGGAAGTCCCTGTCCCCGAGCATCCAAATAGAAACGAGCAGAAATGCCCGTTTTTATTATATATAATTAGTTCGAAAATAATGATATATTTTTGTTATTTTAAAAAATAGCCTGATTTTATTGGTTAAAAAAGTTCGAAACCTTGTCCCTGTTTTTAGATTTAAAATAGCTTATAGTAAAAAATTCCATTATTTTTTATATTTAAAGTTGCAATTTAATCTTAAAATGCTGCAATTATTAATAATCTTTGACGCAATAAAAATTGCTTATATTAAACAAATTTTTATATAATTTTTTTAAAATGACGCAATCAACTTGAATAAATGACGCAATGATGTTATAATGTATTTATGAATGAAAGACAAAGACAAATTTTAGAATTTGCTAAAAAAAATAACACTTTTAAAAATAAAGATTTATACATTTTTTTTAATAATAAATATTCTCGAGAAACAATAACTAGAGATTTATCTTTTTTGTGTGAAAAAAATTTTCTAGAAAAAAGTGGCGCCGGCGCTTATGTTATATATTCATTAGCAGAAAACTATAGAATATTAGAAAATATTGATATTAAAGAGTATTTCAAAGCACCATATTTAAAAAGAGAAATAAAAGAAAGTTTTAATTTTAAAATTTTCACAATTTTAGAAAATGATATTTTTACGGAAGAAGAGAAGGCCAAGTTAGAAAATCTGCAAAAAGAGTTTATAAAAACCTTTTCTAAATATGATAGTCAAACTCTTATTAATAAAGAATTTGAGAGAATAATGATTGAATTTTCTTGGAAGTCATCAGTGATAGAAGGAAATACTTATTCATTGCTAGGAACTGAAGCTTTAATTAAGAATAATGTCATCGGAGAAGGCAAGACGAAGGAAGAAACTCAAATGATTTTAAATCATAAAGATGCTTTTAATGAGGCAATTCAAAATAGTGAGCGTTTTATTAAATTGCACTCAGCTGATGTGGAATATATTCATCATGTTTTAACAAAAAAACTTGGAATAGCAAAAAATATCAGAAAAGCCGGGGTTGGTATTACTGGCACAAAATATAGACCCCTAGATAATGAGTCGCAAATAAAAGAGGCTCTGCAAAATATGGTTGCCTTGATTAATAAGAAGGAATCATTTTTTGAAAAAGCTCTTTTGATTTCAATTCTGATCGCCTATATCCAAATTTTCGAAGATGGAAATAAAAGGACTTCCAGGATGATTTCCAATGCGATTTTATTAGCGCATAATTCCATACCGCTTTCTTATAGAATCGTAGATGTTGAAGAATATAAAAAGGCTGTTATATTATTTTATGAGATAAATAATATTTTCTATTTCAAGCAAATATTTATTGAACAATTTGAGGATGCAGTTAATAATTATTTTAAATAAATTAAACAAGCGACATGAACTTAACAGAAAAACAAATAGCTGAATTATGGGGAGAAGAAGGTCCTTATTCGGAGGCTAGATATATAATAGAGCATCGAATCCTAGATGACTCTGTTTCTAGAATTTTTTTAAGAGTAGAAGTTAACATTAATCCCTTTACTTTTAAAATTATAAAAAAGAAAAGAAAAGAGTTTATTGAAGATAAAATGGTGCAAGAATTATTAAACAATGCTGAATATCTTGGCTTTAAAGATGGCTATCTTTCTACTGCCTTTCAAGGAAAGTTTCTAGTCGATGATGACAGTGAAGTAATAAAGGAGGCCAAAAAGATTATTGAAGAAGTAAAAACAGCGGTCATTAGAATGCATAAATATGTTATAAAAATAATAGATAAGCCAGCTTTTACTATCAGAATAAAGTAGAAACATAATAAGCTAAATTTTACTTATTGTTAGCCATCCAAGTTCGAAAGCTGTCTCTCCAAGCGAGCCAAATTGTATATGTTCGGCGTTTATTGCCTCGGCGCAAAGCGCCTCGGCATGCGCCCTGCGGGCGCTAAGGTCTGATTTTAAAAGGATTTGCCACGCTCCGCGTGGTTCAAAAACTAATTCCCGTTCCCGCAAAATTCGGTTCGAGCCAATCTTTTTTAGAAAATCTTTTTTCTCAAAAAGATTTTCCTGTAAAGCGATAATTCCGGCTTGTTTACTGTCTAAAATGAATTTTTTAGCAGGTTCGAGCCAATGATTGCCGTTTTGCTCAAAATCCTTTAATTTTTCGGAAATCTCAATCTTATGGTTGAGGATTTTTTGTTTTTTGGCTGTGTATTCG
>CAYSJA010000025.1:0-16189 GCA_964431235.1 uncultured Gammaproteobacteria bacterium | reverse complement strand
TTTTTTAACTATTTGGAATTTTCTTCTTCTATTTCCTTGCTCTTTATTTCAGCTATAATCGCTTTTCTAATTTCTGCTAACAATTTCTTATCCCCTTTTAATGTTTTTTTAGCCGTTTCTCGGCCAAGACCGAGTTTTATATCGCCAAAGGAATAAGAATTACCACTTTTCTTAATAATCTCATATTCAACTCCTAAATCAATTAAATCACCTGCCACAGAAATCCCCTCATTGTACATAATATCAAATTCACAGGTACGAAAAGGAGGAGCCACTTTATTTTTAACAATCTTTACCTTAACACGATTACCAACAATTTTATCTCCTTGTTTAATCTGAGCCGCCCGTCTAACCTCAACGCGGACAGAACAGTAAAACTTTAAAGCATTACCTCCGCTAGTGGTTTCCGGATTCCCAAAGAAAACACCAATTTTATTCCTTATCTGATTAATAAAAATAACTACGGTTTTAGTTCGACCAACAACGGCTGTCAGCTTTCTTAAAGCCTGACTCATTAATCTGGCCTGCAATCCCATGTGCTGATCTCCCATTTCACCTTCTATCTCTTTCTGTGGTACTAATGCAGCAACGCTATCTACTACAATAACATCAACAGCGTTAGAACGAACCAAAGTCTCAACTATCTCCAAAGCTTGTTCACCACTATCAGGCTGAGATAAAAGCATTTCCTTAATATTAACTCCTATCTTAGCGGCGTAATCAGGGTCTAAAGCATGTTCAGCGTCAACAAAAGCGGCAATACCACCAATCTTCTGCACTTCAGCTACTATATGCTGAGCTAAAGTTGTCTTACCAGAAGATTCTGGACCAAAAATTTCTATAATCCTGCCCCGAGGAACGCCACCAATACCGAAAGCAATATCTAAAGATAAGCAACCGGTAGAAATAACATCCACATTAGTTTTACGTGCATCACCGAATTTCATAATAGCACCTTCGCCGAATTTGCTTTTTATTTGTTCAATTGCACTCAAAGCCGCCTCATAACGATCATTTTGATTTTTAGATTTATTCTCTAAATTCTTTGTTGTTTTTTCTTTAGGCATAAAATTATATAATATTTATTTAATTAAAATTAACTTCTTTTTATTATAACATTAATTTAATAAAATAATTTTAAAAATGTAATGTAGTAACAATTAATTCTTTAATCCTTATTTTTATTAAATATTGGCAAAATTTTTCTAAAAAATTCCCCCTGTGAATTTCTCATAATAATCATTAATCCTTCCTTGCTCCGGCTTATTTCTATATAATCCTTTATTCTCTCCTTCCAGTTATCAACTAACGAGTCTTCTTGTTTATTAGCTTCATCTCGTTTCTTTACCGGCCAATTAGCAAAAAATTCTTGGCTTGATTCTATAATTCCTTGCACCCGGCGATACAAGGCATCCTGCTTTATTTTGTTAGACGAATCCTCATTACCACTATATTCAACTGCTGCTACTACTGATAAAACCAGAAATGTAACTACCACTATGGTTGTATAAGCTAATCTGCGCCATTTAATCATAAATATAATACTTATAAAGGCAAGCTAATTTTTCCAAGTGCATTTTTTTCTGAAAATATTCTAATATTGCCATATTGGCCATCAAATCCCGGCTCTATCAATAAATCACCCTGCCTTACTTTCTCTATTCCCTTTTTAATCATAGTATCCATTTCTTTTTTTACAGAGGATAAATCTAATTCCAACAAAATATCAAGTTCACTGCCAAAACAGGAAATCAAACGCTTATATTCCTGTTGCACCTTAAAAGATTGGCGGTTTTTAATGCCCATCGCTTCTTTTATTATTTTATCTAATTCTATCAACTTTTTAAAGGGAACCGCATTTTTCGGTTTGAATCCGATGGGACGATCGGCTAATTCATTTATCCGGTTCAACACTCCGATAGTCAGGGATTTATGGCAAATAGGACAAATATTATTCAATTTTTTACTCTCTTCGGGTAAACAAGAAAATTTACAATTACGATGGCCATCAAGATGATACATGCCTTCTTCAGGATAAAACTCAATAGTGTACAATATTCTAGCGCCTTTTTCTTTCTTCCTATATCTTATAATATCGTAGATTTTACGATAGGTAACAGGTTCGCTAATATCCATCACTGTTGCTTCTCTGGCTATATTAGCCAAACTATGAGCATCAGAACTAGAAAGAACAGTTAAATTATCAAGGGCTGACAAGCGCCAATTCATTTCTGGATCACTAGATAGTCCGGTTTCAAAAGCATAAATATTTTCTGTCTGCTCATCAAAACACTCTTCCAAAGAGTTAAATCCAGATTTGGAGCCGAAAACAGCAAACCAGGGCGTCCAGATATGCGCGGGGTATATTAAAAAATCAGGATCTATCTTTAAAAGCAAACTAACAAGCTCCGGCGCCTTCATTCCTAAAATAGGCCGTCCGTCAGATCTAATATTATATTTTTCATCTAAATAATTGTTTAACTCTTTTACCGCTTTTATATTAGGGCCATGGATAAGTATATGTATTCTTCTTACCTTATCTTTATCTTTATAAATCAAGGAAATTTCACTAGATAAAATAAATTTAACTTTATCATCATTAACTGCTTTTAATTTATAAAGCCCGCTATCCGCTTCTGTTTCCTCCAACTCATCTTCTATTGATTTAAACCAGGCTGGATGGGTAAAATCACCGGTGGCAATAATATCAGCCCCTTTTTGGCGACATATTTTATCAATATTGGACAAAGTAATTTGTGGTGAGCAAGCTCGAGAATAAGAAGAATGGATATGTAAATCTAAAACTTGTTTCATACTTTATTATTTTTTATTAAATTCTCCGCTATTGCTAACTCTTCCGGGCTATTGATACCCATAGCTTCGCGCGGCTTAATGGTTACTGTGCCAATTCCATATCCTTTACCAAAAGCAATGTTTATCATATCGGTTAAATAAAATTCATGAGCTTTATTATTATCACGCAGCTTATCAATATTCTTAAACAACCAATCCTTATTAAAACACATAAATCCGGGATTGACTTCGGTTATTTTCTTCTCTTCTTCGTTAGCATCTTTTAGTTCAACAATTGCCTTGACCTCTCCGGAATTGTTACGAACAATTCTTCCCCAGCTATAAAAGTTGTGATGCCAATCTTTAAAATCAGGTAAAACTGTCGGCATAATAGTTACTGCTTCTGGATTTAAGGTAGAAAATTTTTTTATTGAATCAGCTGTTAAAAAAGGGTGATCTCCGTATAAAACTATTATCTTTCTTGTTTCTGGCCTAATTAAATCCTTAGAACAGCTAACCGCATGGCCGGTTCCAAGTTGCTTGTTTTGAATGGCATACTTTACATTATATTTAGCCAAGGCCTGACTTATAACCTCTTCGTTATCTGGAGAGACAATTACCACTGGCTCCTTATCTACCTGGGAAGCAATAACCGAATCCATTAAATAACGTATCATTGGCTGGTTATTAAGAGGAACTAAAACTTTGGGTAAATCAGATCCCATGCGCGTACCTTTTCCGGCCGCCAAAATAACAATTTGGGTCATAAATAATAAAAAAATAAGGAAATTTAAGTCAATTTACCTCATATTTTAACACTTTTTAAATATTTGAGCAAATTATATTTATAATACTTTTTATTTAATATAAGATAAAATTTTCTCTTTTATCTCCCTAGCTATATTAATCGCTATTTTTTTTATCTTCGCTTCAGTATAAATTCTTAATATCGCTTCCGTATTTGAAGCTCTGATATGCGCCCAAGAGTCTTGCCAATCAATCTTCAGTCCATCAATATCCGTTATTTTTTCTTTTCCATACTCCTTCTTTATCCTTTCTAAAATAACTGCTAAATCAATATTTTTCGGTAGCTCTAATTTATCTTTTACCATAAAATAAACGGGCAATCCTTGTTTTAGTTCAGATACTTTCTTACCTGATTTAGCCAGGGCGCTCAAAAAAAGAGCTGTTCCAATAAGGGCGTCACGGCCGTAATGGAGTTCGGGAAAAATTATACCACCATTACCTTCGCCGCCAATAACTGCTTTTGCCTCTTTCATTTTAGAAACTACATTCACTTCTCCTACTGCCGAGGCTGCATATTGCCCACCATGTCTTTTTACTACATCAAATAAAGCGCGCGATGATGAAAGATTAGATACTGCTGCTTTTTTATATTTTCCCGGCTTAGCTTTTTCTATCTGGGAAAAATTCGCCAAAACATAATCAGCGATAGCAACTAGAGTATATTCTTCGCCAAACATCTCACCATTTTCATCTATAAAAGCTAAGCGATCAACATCCGGATCAACAACTATTCCCAAATCAGCCTTCTCCACTTTTACTATCTTCATTATTTCACCCAAATTTTTTTCTAAAGGCTCTGGATTATGAGCAAATTTTCCATTTAACTGATCATTAATGACAATCTGCCTTTCTACCCCCAACATTTCTAACACATGGGGGATTGCTTTAGCGCCAATAGAATTAATACCATCAATTATTATTTTAAAATCTTTTTTTCTTATAACTTCTTTTTCAATTAAAGGCATTTTTTCTATTCTATGGACATGGTCCCATTCTAGATAAGGATTAAAGAAATAAGCGCCAACAGCTTCTTCTGGTACAAAATTAAAATTATTATTGTCAACTAAAGTCAAGACCGAGGCCCCATCTTGGGCTGATAAAAATTCACCACTGCTATTTAATAATTTAAGCGCATTCCAACCCTGAGGATTATGGGAAGCACTAATAATAATTCCACCTTGGGCTTCTTGCGTTATGACCGCCATTGCTACTGTCGGTGTAGCCACTATTCCTAAATCAACCACATCCAAGCCAAGACTAAGTAAAGAGCCAACTACAATATTCTTTACCTGCTCTCCAGATATACGGGAATCACGACCAATAATTATCTTGGGGTGCTTATCAAGGCAATGGCCTTTGATAAATTGGCCATAAGCGCAGGCGAATTTTAAAATATCAGGCGGAGTTAAATTATTTCCCAGCCCTCCTCCAATAGTACCTCTAATTCCAGAGATTGATTTTATAATTGGCATAAATAAAAAAATTAAGTTTAATAACTTAATTTTATAGTAAATACACGTTTTAGCCAATACAGAGATAATTTAAGTATTAAAAAACACCATTATTCTGGCGGCTACCTACTTTCCCAGGGCTCAGGCCCAAGTATCATCAGCGCTATCGGGCTTAACTTCTGAGTTCGAGAAGGGATCAGGTGTGACCCCGATGCTTCAACCACCAGAACAATGGTGTTTTTAATATTTCAAACGTAAATCTACGCTAAAAACCATTGTGTATTATAAAGAAATCAACAACTTTAAAAATAAAAGTGTGGGAAAATCAAATGACATATTAGTACCACTCGGCTCAATCCGTTACCGGACTTACACCTATGGCCTATCAAGGTCATATTCTCTAACCTGTCTATGAAACCTAATCTTGAGGACAGCTTCGCGCTTAGATGCTTTCAGCGCTTATCTAAACCGAAGGTAGCTACCCAGCAATGCCCCTGATGGAACAGCTGGTACACTAGAGCTTCGTCCTTCCCGGTCCTCTCGTACTAAGGAAGGGTCCTCTCAAGTTTCCACGATCATAGTGGATAGGAGACCGACCTGTCTTACGCATGTTCTTCACCTATTACTAAGTGCATGGACTATAATATCATCCTTAAAATAATTTTAAGGAGACTAACGTTTAGTCTCTACGGGCTTCAATATTAAAATTGAATTCCCTCGGTATTGTCCCTGTGGAATTTTACCGATATAAGTTAGTTGCTCATTTAACATTACTGTTAAATGCCGCCGTATATTTGATGTCTTACCTCTGGATTCAGAGTGTTTAAGAGCCGATTTATTATAATCCGCTACTAAACGGTCTGAACCCAGCTCGCGTGCCGCTTTAATGGGCGAACAGCCCAACCCTTGGGAGCTTCTTCACCCCCAGGATGCGACGAGCCGACATCGAGGTGCCGAACCAGGTCGTCGATGTGGACTCTTGGACCTGACTAGCCTGTTATCCCCGGAGTAGCTTTTATCCGATGAGCTTCCACCATCCTATATTGAATGGTCGGATCACTAAGTTCCGCTTTCGCGACTGCTTGACTGGTAGGTCTCGCAGTAAAGCCGGCTTTTGCCTTTGCACTATCTCTCGGGTTTCCATTCCGAGATAGCCGACCTTAGTAAACGCCTCCGTTACTTTTTGGGAGGCATCCGCCCCAGACAAACTACCCACCAGACACTGTCCCACGTTTCACGCGGTTAGAATTAACAACATACAAGGGTGGTATCTCACTGGCGCCCGAAGGCTCCCACCTATTCTGAACATGTAGATCATTAATTCAATATCAAGCTGTAGTAAAGCTTCACGGGGTCTTTTCGTCCAACTATGATTAACGAGCATCTTTACTCGTATTGCAATTTCGCCGAGTACTTCGTTGAGACAGTGCCCAAGTGGTTAAGCCATTCGTGCAGGTCAGAACTTACCTGACAAGGAATTTCGCTCTTCGCTTACTTAATATTTCTATTAAGGAATGGACTATATCTTACTCATGATATAAAAATATATTTTAGAGTCTCAGCGTTTAGTCTCTGAGGAATATTAAATAAATTAATAATCCTGCGCGTTTGCCCCTTGTATCAAAGAATTTTTACTGAAGTAGAACTCCGAGTACCTTTGATCTTTTGAGGATTTTCACGCATTTTACTGAGTGTTTTATGACAACTATAACTTTCGTTATAGCTAGGCAACGAACTTTTATTGTTTAGCATATTGATAATCGTCCTAGTCCTTTTGTAATCTAAAATTTAAATTACAAAACCTTAGGACGATTCATTCAATGTTACAACCTTATTAAAGGTTCCGATTACATCTGTAATCGCTTTATGTTTCCATAAAGATCGGGCTATATCATCCACCTATTTTTCTTTTCTAAAAATACGTGGTTTGGCGTATAGTCTCTGAGGATTCTCTTGATCAAAGATTTCTTTAAAATCTTCTTTATTATATTTTCTTTTTCTGCCTTTTCCAAGATTTAGTTTTTCTCTTAATTCAATAACCTTTTTAAAACCTTCACTATTTAAATGTTCTTTGTTATAAACTAAATCTGCAATGCGACAAAATATAGAAAAATTATATTTTTTGTTTTGAGACAAGAATTTATATTTCTTGAAAAACGGTATAACCTTTTCAATTATGGAAGTTGGGTTATCTACTATATACATATGTAGCCCATCTTTTTTTCTTCTTACAATTCTTCCACAACCTAGATGCTTTTTGAATTGAGATAGAATATAACTTTCTTTTTGCGAAACATTAAAAGTTAATACTACCTGCCATTTCATAGTGTGATCTGGTCTTTTTCTCAAAGAAACATTAAAACTCCCCTCTCCATCTGCAAAACCGGTTAAATAGTATGCTATTTCCGGCTTCATATTGAATTTAATCATATATTTAAGAGTCTTTCCTGCTGATTGTCCCGTACCTTCTATAAAAAGGGTTATCTGAAGAATTTTTACTATTCATTTCTTTACTGAATGAGTATCTCCAGCCTAACAGGATATTCCAGCATATAGCCAAATTTTATAACTACAATCGTTCATAGTTATCGCCGGCGTTCATCCGCGCTTGGATTCAAAGCTTCGCACCGAAGTGCTAACCCTTCCTCTTAACGTTCGGACACTGGCCAGGCATCACCCCCTATACATCCTCTTACGAGTTAGCAGAGAGCTGTGTTTTTGCTAAACAGTCCCTTGGGCTCTTTAGCTGCGGCCCTGATTGCTCAGGGCAGGCCTTATCTCGAAATTACGGCCGCTGTTTTGCCGAGTTCCTTAACGAAGTTTCTCTCGTACACCTGAGGCTTCTCGCCTCACCTACCTGTGTCGGTTTACGGTACGGTTACTGTTGTCTTAGCCCTAGAGGTTTTTCTAGTCGGCTCTGCCGCTTGAGTTGGCTCTGCCTTGCGACTTTGCCTCCCCACAACTCTTTGAAACTATTGGCCCGGATTTGCCTAAGCCGTTTCTTAAAGCAATGGACGTACATATCATGGCACGCTCAAACTTTAGAACCGCGTCCCCCCATCGGAAAACAACAGTAGTGCCGGAATATTAACCGGCTCTTCCATCGGCTGACACCTGCACTACACAGGTTACGCCTTAGGATCGACTAACCCTGGGTCGATTTTCGTTGCCCAGGAAACCTTGGGTTTTCGGTGGGCGGGGTTTTAACCCGCCTTTTTGCTACTCATGCCAACATTCTCTCTTCCTTTCGCTCCACCGCGCCTCGCGACGCGACTTCAATGCTGAAAGAAATGCTCCTCTACCAATCTCTGATAAATCAGAGAGTCCGCATCTTCGGTACAAAACTTAGCCCCGGTAAATTTTCGGCGCGAAACAACTTGATTAGTGAGCTATTACGCTATCTTTAAAGGATGGCTGCTTCTAAGCCAACCTCCTAACTGTCGTAGTCGCAACACCACCTTTCACACTTAGTTTTGATTTAGGGACCTTAGATTGCGGTCTGGGCTGTTTCCCTTTCGACTGATGGACCTTAGCGCCCATAGTCTGACTCCCGGATTCTACCCTCAAGTATTCGGAGTTTGATTGAAGACGGTATCTTGCGACCCGCCCTCATCCAGTGCTCTACCCCCTGAGGTCAACATCCGAGGCTAGCCCTAAAGCTATTTCGAGGAGAACCAGCTATTGCCGAGTTCGATTGCAATTTCTGCGCTAACCACAAGTCATCCCATAGTGTTGCACGACTATTGGGTTCGGTCCTTCATTCATCTTTCGATGAATTTCAACCTGCTCATGGTTAGATCACTCGGCTTCGGGTCTTGTCTATGCGACAAATGCTACGCTTTCGTTCCGCTAAATAAATAACGGTAACGAAAGCGAAGCACAAACGGGCAGTTAACCCTCGCTTTCACTACACATGCTCTCCAAACGGAGATTATGTAAGCCACATAGAACAAACTCGTTGGCTCATTCTTCAATAGGCACGCCGTCACCCTTGAAAGGGCTCCGACTCCTTGTAAGTATATGGTTTCAGGTACTATTTCACCTCCCTCAACGGGATACTTTTCACCTTTCCCTCACGGTACTGGTTCACTATCGATCATAAGAAGTATTTAGCCTTAGGTCATAGTCGACCTAGCTTCAAACGGGATTTCACGAGTCCCGCCCTACTTAAGAATCTTAGCTACGAAGAGATTATTCTTTTCGCGTACCGGGCTATTACCGTCTCTGGCCGGGTTTTCCAACCCATTCTGCTAAAAATAATCTTTTTTGACTTCGCCCTGTTCTTCTGAAAAACAAGCGCTAAAACCTTACAACACCGATAAAACATATGGCTCCAGAACCTTCAGGATTAAACTTGGCGAACCAAGCTCAATCCGCAGTTATTTCGGTTTAGGCTCCTCCTCTTTCGCTCGCCACTACTCAAGGAATGATTATTATTCTCTTTTCCTCCGGCTACTAAGATGTTTCAGTTCGCCGGGTCTTCCAGCTTGCTTAAAAAGCTAAGCTGCCTTCATCTTCAATGAAGGGGGTTTCCCCATTCGGAAATCCGCGAATCAAAGGTTGCTTGCCACCTCATCGCGGCTTATCGCAGGCTGCTACGTCCTTCATCGTCTTCTTATGTCAAGGCATCCACCGTATACTCTTAACGAGATCTTCCCACGCTTTTATATTTAAAGCTATAAAAACGTGCCGTGTCTTGGTTTTACAGCTGGAAGTTGGACCTTCCTAATAACCAAAATACGCCTTTATATTTTTCTAATTGATGTCTTTACTCTTATTAAATTTTTAAAGTGCCCAGGACACAAAAAAACCGCTGGTAAGCGGTTCTAATTAATCGCAAAATTAACAATTATTTAGAATCGCTTTTTTAATTTAAATTCCAGATAGTTCATCATACTTTTTCAGTTATTTAAGCCCTGTTTAAAACTGTTAATAATTATAACTGTTTTAAAAATTATGTCAAGCAGTATAAGGCTCTATTTTTACCACCTGGTTTTAATTCTGATCTTAAATTAATCGCTAAAAACTCAAAACTAGCTATTAAAAAGGATGAATTTTTTTATTTATATAAACTTCCTTTAAAATAAAAGTATATAAAATAAATTATTCTTCTACTTTTTCAGCTCCCTTAAACTATCTACATAACTCTTAGCCGTCTCTTTATCAATTAAACCCTCTTGATAAAGGTTTTTAATGTCATTGATTAAAGTCACCATGCCAGCGCTTGATCCTGTTTCTATCACCGAATTTATTTGAGCTACCTTGCCTTCTCTTATTAAATTAGCAGAAGCAGAATTATTAAGCAATATTTCTCGAGCGGCTATTCGTCCACCGCCCTTCTTAGGTAAAAGCCTTTGAGAAATAACTGCCCTTAAAACCATAGATAATTGGGACTTCACTTGGTTTTGTTGATGTGGCGGAAAAATATCAATAATACGATCTATGGTCTGAGCGGCACTATAAGTATGTAAAGTGGCTAGAACTAAATGACCGGTCTCAGCAATAGTAAGGGCAGTAGAAATAGTTTCTAAATCGCGCATCTCTCCCAGCATAATAACATTGGGATCCTGCCTTAACACATGTTTTAATCCGTTAGAAAAAGAGAGCATATCCTCTCCTAGCTGACGTTGAGAAATAATACTCATCTTTGGTTTAAAAACATATTCAATCGGGTCTTCTAAGGTTACTATATTAACTTTTTGCTCGTTATTTATATGATTTATCATAGCTGCCAAAGTAGTTGATTTACCGCAGCCAGTCGGTCCAGTTACTAATACTAGTCCTTGGCGGTAATTTAAAATTTCAGCTACTACCGAGGAAAGACCGAGCTCTTCAAGCGTTAATTCTTCCCCTTTTATAACTCTAGCTACTATTTTAATCTGACCTTTTTCAAAAGAAAAATTAAGACGATAACGTAAATTTCCTATTTCACAACTAAAATCCAAATCTTTCTTATCAAAAAATATCTTTTTAGCTTCAGGAGGCAAAAGCGTATCAACAAAATTTTCTAAATCAGTTTCAGTCAATTTCGGAAAAGAATTCTCACCGACAATTTTATTGGCATCAAATAATTCGCCGTCGATTCTAAAAATGGGCGGATAATCAACTAAACCATGGAAATCGGAAGCATTTTTTTCTGCCGCTAATCTTAAAATATTTTTTATATCCATATATTTAAATATCTTATTACCAATTAAATTTTTTCAAACCGGAAATAGCAGCTGCAACTTGAGCTTCCTGCTTGGAAGATCCCTTTCCTTCGGTTACTAATTCTTTCCCTAAGTACAAACCGACGGTAAAAGTTTTGGCATGATCAGGTCCAATTTCGTCCAATATTTGATAATGAGGGGTTATCCCTTTTATTTCTTGGGCTTTCTCCTGAAAACGGGACTTAGGATCAAGATAAAGTTGGTTCTCTAAAATGAGATCAAGTTTAGAAATTATATTTTTTGAAATAAATTGCTTGGCACAATTCCAACCTTGATCTAAATAAATAGCACCAATGAGAGATTCTACTGCATCCGCTAAAATAAATTGGCGGGACTTCTTATTTTTATCTCTAGCTTCTCCTTTAGAAAGATAGAGATGCTTTTCAATCCCTAATTTTTTAGCGACATCATAAAGCGTTTTAGCATTTACTAAAGAGGCTCGCCAATTAGTTAAATCTCCTTCCGGTACATCTTCAAAGTTTAAAAAAAGATATTCAGTAACAATTATCTCTAAAACTGCATCACCTAGAAATTCTAATCTTTCATTATGGCCGATTTTAAAATTAGGGTGTTCATTTAAATAAGAACGATGGACTAGAGCTTGTTTTAATAAATTTTTATCTTTAAATTCAGCCCCTAAACTTTTTTGCAGTTTTAATAAATCATTTGAATCCATAGATTAAACTAAAAAATAAGAGAGGAAGTCTATTTTTCAAACTCTTTCTTATCTTCCTCTTCTTCTTTTCCTATTTTTTCTTCTTTTTTAACATCTTCTTTGTTGTCGCGATCCTGTATAGTCTTTTCATCTGCATATAAAGCTCCTAGAACCCCGTTTATAAATTTACCCGAAGCATCACTACCAAAACTTTTAGCAATTTCAATTGATTCATTGATAGCTACCCGGGGAGGAACATCGGTAAACAAAAGTTCATAAATTCCTAAACGTAATATATTACGATCAATGGTGGTAATTTGATTTAAAGGCCACTCGGTAGCGTACTTCACAATACATTTGTCAATCTCTTCTGTTTTATCGACAACGCCGTAAACTAAATCCTTCACAAATCCGTGGTCGTCAAAACGAGGAGCAAAATTAGCAAAATTATCAATAATCAATTTTTCCAAACCTTCCTTTTTCCGGCCGTTGAAATCCCAAGTAAATATAGTTTGTAAAGCGATAGTACGCGCCAAATGCCTATTAGACATAATTATTTCTTTTTAGTCTTTATACTCTTAGTTTTTATCACTTCTCTGTCTTTATAAGTACCGCAGAATTGACAGGCTGTATGAGGTTTTATCATTCTGCCACATTTGGGACATTTTACCAAAACAATTTTTTTCAAAGCTAAATGAGCACGTCCCATACGACTCTTGCTATGTGTCTTTCTCTTTTTTGGATTAGCCATAAAATTAAAATTAATACAATTCTAGTCTAGTATAATAACTTAACATTAATCAATATAAATTATTTGTTTCCTTGCTCTTTTTTTTCTTGTTCTTTACTTTTTGGCTTAGGGCCAACTATTTTTTCAAACTCTTCTTTTTCTAAAGTTTCCTTTTCCAGCAAAGCCTTGGCAACACCTTCTAACTCTTCTTTTTTTTGTAGAATAATTTCTTCCGCCTTATTTAATCCTAGCTTAATAAAATTAGTGATCTCTTCATCTATTTTTTCCGCCACCTTTTCACTATAATCTTTCTGTTCATGTATCTCCCTTCCTAAAAAAATCATTTCCTCCTTTTCCCCATAAGTACGCGGTCCTAAACTATCACTCATACCATAGTCAGTAACTAAACGTCGAGCAAGAGCTGTCGCTTGACGCAAATCAGAAGTAGCACCAGTAGTAACTTCATTAAAAATTCGTTTTTCTACTAAATGGCCAGCTAAAAGAACAGCTATTTCTGCTATAAAATCCGACTTAGCATATAAATGCCTATCTTCTAAAGGTGCTTTCAAAGTATAACCGCCAGCTGAACCGCGGGAAATAATAGATACTTTATGAACTGGATCGGCTTCGGGCAAAAAATGAGAAACTAAAGCATGTCCGGCTTCATGATAAGCGGTTATCCTTTTTTCTTTTTCACTGATAATCCGACTTTTTTTCTCCGGACCTATCATTACTTTCTCTATAGCTTCAAATAAATCACCGCTAATAATTTCCTTTCGATTTTCTTTGACGGCTAAAATAGCGGCTTCGTTTAAAATATTAGCCAAATCAGCTCCAGAAAAACCAGAAGTTCTTTCCGCTATCCGTTTTAAATTTACCTCTTTACTCAAAGGTTTTTCTTCAGCGTGTACTTTTAAAATATCTTCTCTGTCTTTTAAATCAGGTAAATCTATCATTACCCGTCTATCAAAGCGACCTGGCCTTAAAAGAGCCGGATCTAAAACGTCAGGACGATTAGTGGCGGCAATGACTATGAGATTCTGTGTTGGTTCAAAGCCATCCATTTCTACTAAAATCTGGTTTAAAGTCTGCTCTCTTTCATCATGGCTGCCGCCTAGACCGGCGCCCCGACGGCGTCCAACCGCATCTATTTCGTCAATAAAAACTATACAGGGAGCGTTCTTTTTTGCTTTGTCAAATAAAGATCTAACTCTTGAAGCGCCTACACCGACAAACATTTCCACGAATTCTGAGCCAGACATATGAAAAAAAGGTACTTTTGCCTCGCCGGCAACTGAACGAGCCAACAAAGTTTTTCCTGTACCCGGCGCACCTAAAAGCAAAACTCCACGCGGAATCTTAGCCCCCAAATTATGAAATTTTTTGGGAAAACGCAAAAAATGAACTACCTCTTGAAGTTCTTCTTTAGCTTCTTTTGCTCCGGCAACATCTTTAAAAGTAACTGGCTTTTTAGCATCCGGTTTAAAATCCTTAGCATTTGACTGACCAAAACTCATAGCTCGAGAATTAGAACCCTGAATGCCACGCATCATGAAAAAGATAAAAGCACTAATAAGAATAAACGGCAATAAAAAGGGAAGGATATTAAGTAAAAAATAATCCCAGCCACTTGCTTCTTTTACCTCTATCTCTATATTAGCTATCTTCTCTGGATCAACTTCAAAATTATTAAGCAAAGCCGATAAAGATTCACCCGGCTCTTTCCTAATTATTTCTTTTTTACTTTCTTCCTTTAAAGTAACGTTGATTTTATCACCGCTTACAACAAGACTTTCTATTTCTTCTTGGTTTATTCTCCTAATTAAGGTTTCTATACCTACTACTTCGCTCTTAGTGGATTGGTTAGAAAAAGCGCTAAAAACAGCAGTTATAATCAAAAATATACCTAAAAGAAGTAAAAAATTTTTGATTAAAGTTTTCATGGTAAAAAATTTTAATAATTATCTTTATTATAAAAGGAAAAACAGGTTTTGGCAATTGTTATTTTTCAATTTTCTTTTTCTTTTTCCCCCCTTCCTTCTCCGAGTCCTTATCTTTTTTGTTATCAGTTTTTACTTCTTTCTCTATTCTACTTTTTTCCTTCTTTTCCTTTTTTTTCTCTGCTTCCTTTACCCCTTTTCCCTTTTCACCTGTCTTTTCTTTTTCTTTCTTTTTTTTAACCTCAGCCACTTGTTTACTGCCAACCAGCTTTAAACCCAAACGATGCTCTGAAGGTGAAATACTAACAATTTCAAAATTTTTGACTTCATTTGCTTTAAATAATTCATTTATCTTTTCCTTTGGTTCTAAATTGAGCTGACTAATATGAGCTAAGCCATGAATTTCCTCATCCAGCTTAACAAATAGGCCAAAAGGATTTACTTTTAAAATAGTTCCCTCTACAATTTGTCCAGCTTGATATTTAGCGCTGGCTTCTAGCCAAGGATCTTTCATCAACTTTTTAGCGCTCAAAAATACTTTAGCGCCATCAATTGAAATAATCTCCGCCTTAATATCATCACCTACTTTATACATCTCATTAGGAGAGTCTATTCTCTGCCAAGCCAATTCAGAAATATGGATCAAACCCTCTATGCCTTCTCCGAAGGAGACAAAGATGCCAAAATTAGTAATTGCGGTTATTTTCCCATCTATTTTGGCGCCAACTTCATATTTATCAAGCGCTGGCTTCTGGCGTTTATTCCAAACGTCTTTTTCACTAAAAATAACTTTGTTGTCTTCTTCATTTATTGTTATTACGGAAACATCAATATCCTGATTTATAAAAGATTTCAATTTTTCCAAAATACGGCTCTTATCGCCGCCAGCTATACGCGGATAATTTTCCGGGGCCAATTGGGAAACCGGTAAAAATCCTTCAATTTGACAGTAACGGACCAATAATCCGCCTTTATTAGCATCAACAACTTTTACCTTAACTACTTCTTTACTCTTATAAACTTCGTGCAGTTCTTTCCAGGCTTTCTCCTGTCCAACTAAGCGGAAAGATAGTTCTAATTCACCGTTTTCATTTTCTTCATCAATAACAGCTGCTTCTATTTCATCTCCTGGCTCTAAATTAGCATACTCTGACACTTCATTGTAAAGTTCCGGGCCGCGAACGACACCAATTAAAACGCCATTTACATCAAGTTTAACCTCGGATTTAGAAGCTGTTATAACTGTGGATTTAATGATATCTCCTACTTGAGGGATCTTTATTTCATCTTTCTCAAGCAACTTACCAAAATCAGTATCTTGATCTTGATTATTTTTTTCATCTTCCATAAAAGCTAACTTTTTTATAATAAAAAAAGCTTACTTAACCCCAAATACTTGGAGTTCTTTGGCCACCTCAAGAACTTTTTAGTTCTACCAAAAAATTTATTATAGGTGAAATATTTAATTAGTAACTACATTTTAAAGGAAATATTACTTATTGTCAATTATGTTCCATGGCTTGAACATTATGTTCCATAGCTTGAACACTTCTTTCTTTCAGAATTATTATATTGAAGCTTCTTTTGCTATCTGGTTATAAATT
>CAYSJA010000024.1:0-3306 GCA_964431235.1 uncultured Gammaproteobacteria bacterium | reverse complement strand
GAAGGATAAGGTCAGGGGCTACGTTGAATATGTTTTATCCGGAAAGTATTACGAAAAATTCAAATCAGAGGCTTTAAGGATCATAACCGTTACCACCACTCAGGAAAGATTGAATAATTTATTAAAAACTACCAAAAGCGTTAACCATGCCGATTTTTTTCTTTTTACGACTTTTGACCAGATAAAAGACAATAATGTGCTTTTTGGCAATATCTGGAAAGATCCGGCAACCAACAGCTTAACCAGGCTGGTGAAATTTTAATGTTTAATTTAGGGGTATACAAATGTATGCTTAACCCTTTTTCGTCGCTTCTAAGGGTATTTAAAGGCTTAATTTGGGCAACTGAAAGCTTTTCGTTGTTTTATTTATGCTTTTGGCAGCATTTGTAAGAAATGTAATAATAATTTTTATTTTTAAATGATAATTTTGATAAAAAATATTTTAGCTAAAAATATTGACAATTCCGTTAATATGTGCTTTTAATGCTATTACTTAAGTAAGAAATATCCCCATAGAGGATGTTTTTCTATGATATTTGGGTTAGCACGAATGACGACAAAAATATCTTTAGCACTTTTACATAAAAATTCTGGTTTTTAGAGCAATAAAGGATGTCTGCCGGCAAAAACATAAAGCTAAATCACTAAAAAGTGAGTTAAGAAAAAGACAAGGAAAGAAGATAAAAAATGGAGTAAGAATGAAAAAAATATTAACAAAATTTTTGGTTTTGGCAGTAATTGTAATTTTAACTATTTTATTTATAACCCCTTCTCTGATTTATGCCGATACTTATACAGTTAGTGGTTACGTAAAAGATAAAGACGGGAATCCTTTGCCTGGAATGAAAGTCTGGGCTTATAACAATGATTTATCGTTTCAGCAGAGTGTTTTGACAAATTCTTCCGGTTACTACACAATAAGTGTTCCCAACGATAATTTATGGTTTTATTGTCATAGTTATAGTAATGATGAGTATGTAGAAGTTTACAGGAGCACTGATGGATCTTCTATAAACTGGTATAAATTTGCTGATGGAGAAAGTACAACAATTTTCCCCCCAAGCTGTAAATTTACTATAAATTCTAATCTTGAAAATTTTAATTTTACCACTGAAAAAGGTTATAGAGTACTTGGTTATGTTTATGACTATGATTCAGGAGAAAAAATTACAAGAATCCCCAACAATTCTCAGGATTATTATAGAATTTATATCGACGACAATTCCGGAACAATATATTCTTATAAAATGGGTTGGGGAGACCGTTGGAGTGCCGGATTCTTTCCGCTAGACACTAAGATAAAACTTTATTTCAGTGCTTCAGGCTATTTACCAAGTTGGTATGACAATAAAAATAATCAAGACGAAGCTGATTTAATAGTGTTAACTTCCAACAGAGATGATATTAGGATAAATTTAAAAAAATCAATATCTTCTACTCCATCAAGACCTCTTACGCCAGAGGAAATAGTTTTGTTAAATCTTTCAATTGGCCAGCAGGCTGATTTATACGGCAGAAACAGCACTGGATTTGTAAAAACACTTTATGACAATATAATAGGTAGAGTTCCTGATGACAGTGGGTTAAACGGCTGGGTAACAGCATTAGACAATGGCATGTCGCCTAACCAAGCAGTTTATAATCTGGTATTTAGTGACGAGCTTAAACCAAAAATATCCTCAGCAAGTTCTGAAGAATTTGTAACCTTCCTGTATAAAAATGTATTCAATAGAAACCCTGACTCAAGCGGATATGATAATTGGGTTAGTTTGTTAAAAAGCGGGATGTCTAAAGAAGATGTTTTAATTGGTTTTCTAAATTGTTATGAATTTAAAAACATTTGTGAGGTATTTGGACTAAAAACAAATACAGACATAAGTGGCGAAGACATAATAAAGGTAATCTACCTAAATGACCAGAAAGCTGTAGATCCGCCTGGGGATTTAGGACCATATGGTCATGCTGCAATTATTCTTGGGAAGGCAGAAGGCAGTGGTGTTTATTATAGTTTTGGGCCAAAAGATGATGACTTTTATACAAAATCATCCATAGGATTATATGCATATGTTGATGCAGATATAGATAGGGTTGATTTAAATCTTAATCAAATGAGTGCCTTTTTAAAGGGAGGTTCAGGGAGATTACCCTCAGGACGTCAATATACTAGATATATATCAGTATCAATAAATAAAGACTTAGGAAACATAATGTTTAAAATTGCTGAGTCTAAATATAATAGTGGACCCGAACTATACAATCTCTACGAGCATAATTGTAATCAATTTGTTCAAGAAATATTAAAAGCTGGCAAACTCAGCTTTGACCCAATAGAGATAATACCAAATGATGCTTACAATACAGGAGTATCACAATGGTCTGGTTATAATGGGTACTCATCTGGATCATACAAATAATTTTAAAGAATTTAGAATTTATATCAGTTAAAAATCAGGCCCAGGACAATTCTACGAGACGTTTATTAGTCTTAAGTTAATTATTACTATGATGAAAGATACTTCAGGGTTCTTGGTTTCCCAAAGTGTTATAATATAATTGATGAAAAGAATTGTTGTTAGAATAATTTTTTATCTTTCTGCAATTCCTCTCGTTCTTATTGCAATAACTATTATTCCCTTTCTATTTGCTACATCATCCCCTCCCAAAAATCTCCCTTATGTTGTTTCACCATTAACAGAAATGGCAACAAGATGTTATTGGAATACTATGCATTTCCTCGTTGCTCCTCAGCATTTCTTTATGTCTGAAGATCGTTTTCCAATAATTTATTATTTCCCAGCAATTTTAGTTTATATTTTTGTTTTTGTTACATCCGGCTTATTAATTCTTCTTGAAAAAATAAAATCCAGAAAACCTACAAACTATTAATTTTTTTCTTTAAAACTAAATTTAAGAAATCTTCCCACTAATAAAACATTATTTCAAAGCGTTATAATATCTTATGTCCCTCAAAGATTTATTACCGCTACTTTTGCCGTTTAATAAAAAAGACTACCTTGTTTTAGGCAATGTCAGCCCCTTCTGTCTTAATTTGCCTTATAAAATCCGCACCAGCGACCGCTACGACCACATGCACATTATCGGTACCACCGGCAAAGGCAAAAGCAAGCTTTTAGAACACATGATTTATCAAGACGCTGTTTTTAGCCGAGGGATTGCCTTGATTGACCCCCACGGCAACCTGGCAGATGATGTTCTGTCTTATTTAGGCAATTCAGGCTTCTTTAAAATTCCGGAAAACCAAAAAAGGCTGGTTTATATCAATCCCTCAAGGCTTGACTACAGCCC
>CAYSJA010000023.1:0-7327 GCA_964431235.1 uncultured Gammaproteobacteria bacterium | reverse complement strand
TTAGTTTAGCTTCTTTAGTTCTAATTAAATCATGCCTTATTGTTTGACTCAACATATTTTTACCTCTTTACTGTCAACTGTACCATAGGAGAGTGCATTGTATTGACAAAGTTATTTAAATATGATAAAATGTGGTTATAATAAGCTCTTTAATAGAATAATAATAACAAAAATTATAAGATCATGAAAAAGAAAGTTATTTTTTTAGTTTTGGTTGTTTTTACGGCGATTTTGTTTTTGGCTAGCTGTGAATCAATTCTACCAGATCCAGAAGAAGAATTGACTGAAGATGGCCTGTTTCTAAAATCAGCTTGGGAAGACGAGATGACTTCAATATTCTATATTGACGATGGCGAAGGAGGAGAATTTTATTTCCCCAATAATTTACTGTTTGAAATAAAAGAAGGAGAAGCCCGAGTATTTAATAGTTTATTGATGATTGAGGATTATCATGTTTTTTCCAACAACGAACAAGCAGTATTCAGAATGATAGAAGCCGGTGCTAAACCGATAGTAATGGGAGAAATTGCTGGCAGAGTAATGTATTCCCCTCATTATGAGAATATTGTTGCTTTTAGATTACCTTTTACTCGAGATGATTTTGACTGTCCGCAAGCCGAGAGTCAAAAATGTAGCGGTCTTTTAAAAGCCGGTGTTTATGTGCTAGCCATAAAAGAAAATCAAGTTATGGTTTATAATCTTGATTCCGAAGAAGTTATTAAAAGCGAAGGGATTTTCAGTGGAGATAGTTTTATTTTTACAGTTAATTCTGATAATTCTGAAGTTTGGACTTTAACTTTCGTTACGCAATCACCGATAGGTAATATTTTCACACTTACTATCGGCGAAGAAGAGACAGATTGTTATACTCTAATGCGTTAATTCGCGTTTCTAGGCCGCTTATTTATATAAATATATAAATAAGCGGTTTTTTCATTGCAATTTTATTCTTTTTTTTAATGTGCTATAATAATAAAGAAGTTATTGATTTTTAATTTATGGAAAAAAAGAAACAATCAATAGTTATTGTTATAGGGATCGTTATTATTGTAATTTTATCAGTTATAATTATTTGGGAGACAAATAATCGGAAGAATTTTCTTAACAATCAAGTCCTGGATAATATTTATGTGCCAGAAAATTCTGAAGTCCTAGAAGATAGAGAAAATGAGCCAACTGTCCGTGATTGGGAGGAAACTGAATTTCGCCAAGAAGTGCCGATAGGTAGCAAAGTGCCGGAAGTGAATGAAGCAATATCAGAGGAGTTAAAAGATATCGTGGCTGTTCCTAATGAGGTGGTAAAAACTGGTGAAGATTCTGATATTCGAACTTTTAAGATAAGGGGCGAAGGTGGTAAATTTATTCCCTGGCAAATTACAGCTTACTATAATGACACCGTTCATATTGATTTAACAGCGGTTGATGGCAGTTATGATTTTATTTTAGAGGGTTATAACATGAAACAAACAGTTAACATTGGACAAACTAAAGCTTTGGAATTTCAGGCCATAAAAGAAGGGCGCTTTCTTTATTATTGCGAATTATGCGGTGGACCAGAATCAGATGCAGTTGGCGAGATTATTATAAAAAAGAAATAATAAGTTTTTATTTGAAAGGATTTAAAAAAGTTGCTATAATAATTTAAGAAGATTAATAAAAAAAAGTTTAAAGGTAAAAAGATAATTTATTCTTTTAAACTATTTTAAAAAAAGATTATGAACAACAACATTTTTAACAAGCTGGCTGCGATAATTCTTTTGGTGCTTATCGCCGGTTTACTTGTCTTTTTTTATGTATCCTTAAATAGGATGGATAAAAAGTTAACTGATCTCCAAACTAATGTAGTTGACAATTCCAATTCAATCAATGAAGTTGTCAATTTCTTTAATGCCAACATCAATGCCCAGGACATTAATTAAAAATAAAAATATAAAAAAATCACCGCGCTTGGCCAGTTTTGCCAGCCGGTCTAACCACAATAATTCTATGAAAAAAGATCTCATTTTCCCTTTAATTATTGGTATTATTTTTGGTGCCATGATTATGATTTTTTGGCAATTTACTGCCAGAATAAATAACCAAAACGAACGTTTGGCCCAACTGGAACAATATACCAGTCAGAATTCCCAAACTGTTAATGATGTTGTTAGCTTTATCAATCAAAATCTTAATCCGCAAGGAAGCCAGACTCCGGATAATGAAATAGATACTCCTGATTTATAATAGCAACCTCTAAAATATAGGTCTAAAGTAATAAAAATATCTCATTTTAGCCCTGTCCAAAGCAGGGCTTTTATGTTATAATTAGGTTATGAAAAGTAAGATTAAATCAGCTTTATCAGCTGAAGCGGTAAATTATGACTTATAAAGAAGCAAAGATAAGAATAAAAAAACTAAGAAAAGAAATTGATAGCCATCGCTATAATTATCATGTATTAGATAAAGAAACTATATCACCGCCAGCTTTAGATAGTTTGAAGAATGAGCTGTTTGAATTAGAAGACCAATTTCCTGATCTGATTTCTCCTAATTCTCCAACCCAGAGAGTGGCCGGTAAACCTTTGGATAAATTCAAAAAAGCCCGCCATTCTTTTCCCATGATTTCTTTATTTGATGCTTTTTCTGAGAAAGATATAAAAGCTTGGCAAAAAAGGAATGAAAATTATCTTGGTTATGTTTGGCAAGGTCCTTATTATTGTGAACTCAAGCTTGATGGTTTGGCAGTAAGTTTGCGTTATCAGGCCGGTCAATTAGTTCTAGCTGCCACTAGAGGTGATGGCAAAGTCGGAGAAGATGTTACACAAAATGTTAAGACTATACAGAGCGTACCTTTATCTTTATATCAGCTAAAGAAAGAAGATTTATTAGCTCTTGGTTTAGAAGGTGAGGAAATAAACGTTATTTTTAATCTGCTTGAAAAAGGAATCTTAGAAGTAAGGGGAGAGATAATAATGACTAAAGCGGTTTTCACTGAACTTAATAATAAATATAGCCAAGAAAAGAAAGCGCTTTTAGCTAATACTAGAAATGCAGTGGCTGGCTCTATTCGCCAACTTAATTCAGAAATAACTGCTAGCAGAAAATTGGATTTTTATGCCTACGATTTCTTGCTACCCAATTTGAAGCGAGGAGAAATCGTGACTAAAAAGGACCAACTTGATCGCTTGTTACGTTTATTAGCTTTTAAAGTTTTGCCGCAAAATAGAATCTGTACTGATTTAAAACAAGTGTTTTCTTTTTATAAAGAAATAGAAAAGGAGCGAAGTAAATTGTCTTTTGAAATAGATGGAATAGTAATAAAGGTTAATGATTTAAAAATGTGGCCGGTTTTAGGAATAGTGGGTAAGGCGCCGCGTTATATGATGGCTTATAAATTTTCTGCCGAGCAGGCTACTACTAAGGTTTTAGATGTAATTTGGCAAGTAGGACGAACAGGAGTCTTGACGCCGATTGCAATTTTAGAGCCGGTAAAAGTAGGAGGGGCTGTAATTAGTCGTTCCACTTTACATAATTTTGATGAAATTAAACGCTTAGATTTAAAGTTAGGGGATACAATAATAATTGAACGTTCTGGTGATGTTATTCCTAAAGTAATATCAGTGTTGAAAAATTTACGTGTTGGTCAGGAAAAAAATATTTCAGTACCTGATATTTGTCCTCGTTGCGGGGCGAAAATAAAGAAGATAAAAGGCGAAGTTGCCTATCGTTGTACAAATAAAAATTGTTATGCTGTTAGTTGGCGTAGAATATCGCATTTTGTTTCTAAGGGAGCACTTGATTTTGAAGGTTTAGGCCATAAGCTGATAGAGCAATTTCTGCTAGCCGGGTTAATTAAAGACGCGGCTGATCTTTATTCTTTAAGAAAGCCAGATCTATTGAGTTTGGAGCGATTTGCCGAAAAAAAAGCTGATAATGTGTTAGCTTTAATTAAACAAAGAAAAAAAGTAGATTTAGCTCGTTTTATCTATGCCCTTGGTATCAGGCATGTTGGAGAAGAAACGGCTAATATGTTAGCCCTGGATTTAGTTAGAGATCCAAAAATATACTCTAAATATAGGGCTATTAAGGCAGGAAGGAAAGATCATATTTCAATCAGTGATATTATTTATTTTTTTAATAAAAAAACCAAGGAGGATTTTGAATCCCGGAAAGATATCGGTCCGGTAATAGCAAAAAGCATCTATGATTTTTGGCGAAATAAAAGAAATTTAACTTTTTTAAAAAAATTAGAAAAGAACAATTTGATTTTAACAATTGGAACAATAATTGAAAGCCAAAAAAATCAAATAGATAACAAATTTCAAGGAAAGGTCTTTGTCCTTACCGGTTCTCTTGCTAGTTTGACACGCCAACAAGCAAAAGATAAAATAAAAGCATTAGGCGGAAGAGCCAAGGAGACAATGGCAAAAGATATAGATTATCTAGTTTGTGGCGATTCTCCCGGCTCTAAATATGAAAAAGCCAAAAAATTAGGAATCAATATTTTAAAGGAAAAAGAATTCCTGAAACTTATAGATTAATATTAGACAAAATAAATCTTTAAATAAAAATAAACTTTTTTATATTTATTATGAGGTTAAGTAAAAAAGAAATAGAGCATATAGCCGATTTAGCTCGTTTGGAGCTAAGTAAGGAAGAGGTTAAAAAGTATCGCCATGATTTGGCGAATATTTTAAAGTATATGGAAATGCTGAAAGAAGTAAAAACTGATAAGGTAGAACCCACTGCTCAAGTAAGTGGTCTGATGGATGTATTTCGTGATGATAAAGTAGAAAACTGGGATTTTGAAGAGGTAAAGCTGGCTTTATCTCAAGGAGAAAGGGAAGATGGCAGTATTAAAGTCAAGCGAGTTTTGTAAATAACAATATCATGGATTTAAATAAACTGACAATTAAAGAGGCACGTTTTAAATTAGATCAGAGAGAGATAAGTTCTTTAGAATTAACTGAAGCTTGCCTGAAGCAGATAAATAAGCTGGATAAAGGTATTAACGCCTGTTTATTAGTCTGCGCTCAAGAGGCTAGGAAAGAAGCTAAGCAAGCAGATGCGAGGTTGAAACAAGGAGAAAAAGGGAATCTTTTAGGCATTCCTTATTTGTGTAAGGATAATTTAATGACTAAGGGTATAAAAACAACAGCTGCTTCTAAGATGTTGGAAAATTATGTTGCTCCTTATGATGCTAGAGTTATTAAGAAATTAAAAGAAGCTGGAGCGGTTCTGTTGGGTAAAACTAATCTCGATGAATTTGCTCACGGCGCTTCAACAGAGAATTCTGCTTTTTTTCCAACTAAAAATCCTCATGATTATTCCCGAGTCGCCGGCGGATCATCAGGTGGGAGTGCGGCAGCAGTGGCTACCGATATGTGTTTATTCGCTTTAGGATCTGATACTGGTGGTTCCATACGCCAACCAGCCAGTTTTTGTGGAGTAGTAGGACTAAAACCCAGCTATGGCCGAGTTTCTCGTTTTGGTTTGTTATCAATGACTTCATCAACCGATGTTGTCGGTCCGATAACTAAGACAATAGAAGATGCCGAATTTGTTTTTGCTGTTATTTCCGGGCACGATAATCGTGATGCTACCACCGCTTCCGATAGCCACATCCAAGCTGCTAAAAATTTTGTTAAACATGCTTCTTCTCGTTTATCAGAGAGAGAAAATAAAATAAATAATATAAGTAAAAATGAGAATAAACTGTTTTTAGGTATTAAAATTGGTTTGCCCCAGGAATATTTTAGCAATAATTTAGATGCTAATATTAAAGAAAAAATTAAAAATAAAATTAATAGGTTAAAAGAGTTAGGAGCGAAAGTAATAAATATCAATTTACCTCATACTAAATATGGAATTCCAGTTTATTATATAATTACTCCTTCGGAAATAAGTTCTAATTTAGCTCGTTTTGACGGTATTGGTTGGGGGTTGAAATATAAAGAGGCAACTAACTTAAAAGAATTTTATAAAAAAAATCGTGGTTTTGGCTTTGGGCCTGAGGTAAAAAGGCGGATAATGTTAGGCACTTATGCCTTATCAGCCGGTTATTATGATGCCTACTACAAAAAAGCTCAGGCAGTTAGAACTTTAATCATAAAAGATTTTAATCAAGCTTTTAAAAAGGTTGATTTTATTCTCACCCCCACTTCGCCACATCCGGCTTTCAAACTAAAAACGCAGATAGACGATCCTTTAGTTATGTATTTGGAAGATATTTTTGTAACCGGAGCTTCTTTAGCCGGCTTGCCGGCTTTATCTATGCCGGCAGGAAAAGTTTTACTGGAAAAAGGAAGGGAAATGCCTATTGGTCTGCAATTGATTGCGCCTCGTTTTTTTGACGAAGAACTTATCGCTGCTGCTAAAATTATAGAAGATGGAAGATAAGATAATTTTAATAAAAATTTTTAGTAACTAATAAAATATTTAATTATATAAACAAAAATATGAAAAAGGCCTCTACTACTAATAAGAATATAATTTTTTTCGGTAGCTTGTTAGTTATTGTCGCTGCTTTAATAATTGTTTTCGTAAGCGATAAAAAAGAACAGGAATTTACATCTCCAAAAAATGATTTTATTCCTATAGAAGGAGCAGTCGCTAATAGTTATGAAGCTCCTCAGGAAATTTTGAATTTCAAAGATTATGATACTGTTATTGGTTCTGAAAAAGCAGATTTGAAAATATTAGTTTATGAAGATTATGCTAGTCCTTATAGCGCTAATTTAGCTGAGACTTTAGATTTATTAATGAATGAATATGCTGGCAATCTTGTCTTGGTTTCCAGGCCTTTTATCTCTTTTTCTTCAAGCTCTTCGCGGGAAGCAGCCCTTAGTTATTTGTGCGCTCAAGAATTTGGAAAAGCGAATGAGATGAGAGAATTACTTTTAAAACAGGCAGCAGAGGAAGCCATAACTTTTAATCCGATGGTATGTGCTCAGGAATTAAAGTTTAATGAAGATAAATTTTTTGCTTGTTTGAATAATCAGGAAAAATTAATGAAACTGGAAAAAATAAAAACCGAAGCTAAAATTAATTCTGTTTTAGGAGCACCAACAATTTTTATCGATGATGAGATGATAATTGGTGCTCGTCCTTATGCTGATTTTATTGATTCAAATGGTGATGCGATTGAAGGGTTAAAGACCGTAATTGATAGAAAATTATAAGAACTAATTATGAGAATTGAGAGGATAAGTAAGAGGATAAGTAATAAGATCAAAAAAAGCGGCTTTTGCCGCTTTTAAGGAGAGTTCGCATAGTGGTCTAGTGCGCACGCTTGGAAAGCGTGTATACCGCAAGGTATCAAGGGTTCGAATCCCTTACTCTCCGCAGT
>CAYSJA010000022.1:0-63223 GCA_964431235.1 uncultured Gammaproteobacteria bacterium | reverse complement strand
GAGCTTCATCGATGCTAAAATGGGTAAGAATATAGACCTAAATCAGGCTAAATCACAATTAATTAACTGTCAATTATGTTCCATGGCTTGAACATAGTAATATCATTCTCCCGTTTTTCCTAAAATATATCTTATTATTTAATTAAATAACTCAATTTTCATCTATTAATACCGCCTTTATTCTCCTAACACCAGCACTTGATGAACTTTCTTTGCTTATTTTGAATTTCCCTAAGGCCCCAGTACTTTTTATGTGCGGACCACCGCAAATTTCTTGAGAAAAAATTTGAGACAAGTCAGGCCGACCATCAACTCCCAATGGTCCAATCGTATAAACTTTTACTCTTTCTCCGTACTTAGAATCAAAAACTCCCATTGCTCCTCTGTTTTTAGCTTCTTCAAGAGATAATTCTTCACAATTTATTGGCCAATCCGACTTAATAACTTCATTCACCAAATCTTCTACTTTCCTTATTTCTTCAAGTGTCATTTTCTCTGAATGAGAAAAATCAAAACGCAGGCGCTCAGGAGTAATGTTGCTACCCTTTTGAATAATATGATCTCCTAACACTTTTCTTAAAGCCGCTAACAATAAATGAGCAGCCGTATGAAGCTTGATAGTTTCTTCTCCAGCATCGGATAAACCGCCTTTAAATTTTCCAGCCGAAGCAGTGCGGGAAAGCTCCTGATGTTTCTTTAACTGTTCATAAAAACCTTTTTTGTCCACCTTTATTCCTGCCTCCCGAGCTAATTCCTCAGTTATCTCTAAAGGAAAGCCATAACTTTGATAAAGATTAAAAACATTCTTCCCACTAATATCATTACCTGAAATTTTGTTAAACTCTAAAAGCCCTTTTTCTAAAGTACGATTAAATTTCTTTTCCTCTTGATTCAAAGTTTGGATAATAAAATCTTGATTTTTTTCTAATTCTTCATAGGCCTGCTTATAATCAATAATAACTTGATTAGCTATATCTTTTATCCATTGCTCCTCTTTAATTCCCAAAAAACGCCCATAACGAATAGCGCGACGAATAAGACGGCGAAGTACATAGCCCTGATCAGTGTTAGACGGAACAATTCCTTTATCATCGCCGCTAATAAAAACAGCGGCTTTTAAATGATCACTGATAATACGCATTGCCTTGGTTATTTCTTTATCTTGTCCATAAAATAGACCGCTCAACTGTTCAATTTTCTTGATTAAATTTATAAATAATTCTGTCTTATAATTATCATCCCAGCCATTTATAGTCGCCAGAATCCGCTCCAAACCTAAACCAGTATCAACATTCTTTTGTAATAAAGGTTCGTAACTGCCATCTTTTTTCTGATTATACTGCATAAAAACATTGTTCCAAATCTCCACCCAAGCATCATTATCATCATTAAAGCTGGTTGGCGCTTCTGTTTTACCAGACCAATAAAAAATTTCTGTATCAGGTCCGCAGGGACCAGTTTTGCCAATCGGATCCCACCAATTATTTTCTTTGGGAAGTTTGGCTAGGCGTTCTATTGGTAAACCGTTATTTTGAAATATTTTTTTCCAAATATCATAAGCTTCCTTATCATAAGGGGTATAATCATCACCAATAAATACTGATACTGCCAAACGATTTTTATCAAGTCCTAAAAAAGAAGACGAGGTAAGAAATTCCCAACTGAAAGCAATTGATTCCTTTTTAAAATAGTCTCCTAAAGACCAATTGCCCAGCATTTCAAAAAAAGTGTGATGAGTCTTATCTCCCACTTGGTTAATATCTCTTGTCCTAACACATTTTTGAATATTAACTAAACGACGACCGGCCGGATGGCTTTCACCCAGAAGATATGGTACTAAAGGATGCATACCAGCCGTGGTAAATAAAACAGTAGGATCATTTTCTGGAATTAAAGAAGCGCTAGAAATAACAGCATGCCCTTTATCTTTAAAAAAATCTAAATATTTTTGGCGCAATTCTTGTGCAGTCATATATAAATAGCTTTAATTTGAAATAATTTTCATTAAATTTATTCCCTTTATATTATTTATACTTATATTACATTAACTTCCTCACTTAAATCAAGGCCAAATTTTTTCTTTACTTCCTTTTTTACTAAAGAAGCAAAATTAAGGATTTGGCGGGCAGAACCGCCTTGGTTTATTAAAATTAAAGCTTGTTTTTCATACATTCTAACTGAATCGGCCTTTCTTCCCTTAAAACCGGCCTGTTCTATCAACCAGGCAGCTGGTATTTTCACTTTAGAGCCAGCTGAATAAAAAGGCATCTCCGGATGCTTTTTTTGTAACTTTTTAAAGGCACTCTGGCTTATCTCCGGATTTTTAAAAAAGGAACCGGCATTAGGTAAAACATGCGGACTAGGCAACTTACTATTTCTTATCTCAACAATAACTTCAATAATATCCCTCAACTTCGGCTTTTTAATGCCTTTAGCTATTAAATTTTCTCTAATAACGCCGTAATTTAACTTAAATTTTGGCTTCAAACTCAAGTTAAAAGCCACAGAATAAATAAAATATTTGCCTTTAAGACGCCTTTTAAAAATACTGTCCCGATAAGCAAATTCGCAATCTTGAAGAGAAAAAATCCGTTCTGCTCCGGTTTTCAAATTAATAGCCTTTAAATAGTGAAAAACATCTTTTAATTCCACTCCATAAGCACCAATGTTCTGTACCGGAGCCGCTCCGACCGTGCCATAAATCAAAAACATATTTTCCAGGCCATAAAAATTATTCTTTACAGTAAAATTGACAAAATGCGACCAATTTTCTCCTGATTTGGCTTCAACAATAACTTGGTCCTTATCCTTCCTGATTATTCTCATTCCTTTTATCTCATTCTTTAAAACCAAACCATCTACTGATCCAGAAATAAGTAAATTAGAACCGCCTCCTAAAATAGTAATTTTTAGTTTTTTTTCTTTAGCAAAATTTATAGCTTCTAATATATCTTCTTTATTTTTCAAACAAGAGAAATACTGCGCCCGTCCGCCTACTTTTAAAGTGGTATATTCTGCCAGAGATTTATTTCTTTTTATCTTAAACATATATTATTCGCTTTTTAACTGACTTTTCTTTTTCTATTATTTTTCCCTTTCTTTTTTAACAATTCTTCTCCTACCCGAAAAACATCACCAGCTCCCATTAATAATATAATTTCGTTTTTTTTGGCACTAAGACGAAGATAGGAGACTGTTTCTTTAATATCTTTAATATTTTTCACTGCTTGATCTACCTTATGGCAACGATTATAATTTCTTATTGCCTGCGCCAATTGCCGGCTAGATACTCCTCCCTGTTTTTCTCGAGCCGAACCATAAATATCTAAAATAATAACTTCATCCGCTAAATAAAAACTAGTGACGAAGTCGGCAAATAAAGCTTTAGTCCTAGTAAAAGTATGGGGATGAAAAATAACTCTTAGGCGTTGCTTGGGATAACGATCGCGCAAACCGGAAATAGTTGCTTTTATTTCTGTGGGATGATGGGCATAATCATCAATTATAAGAGCTTGCTTATATTTTCCCAGAATCTGACTTCGCCGAACGGTACCGGAAAATTCAGCTAAATATCGCTTTATTTTTTCAAGCGGCACCTTTAATTCTCTTGCAGCAGCAATAACTGCCAAAGCATTGGACAAATTATGTCTTCCCCATAACTTTATTTTGAATTCACCCAAATTATTAACTTGGAAAAACTGATAATTATTTTTTATTGTTAAACTATGAGCTAAATAATTCACAGTCGCTTGAGAAGACCCTTTGTCTGAAACCTCATAATTTATCACCTGCCCCAGACAATTTTTAATCAGCAACCGGCTGTTTTTATCTTGATTATTTATTATTAGAAAGCCATTCTTTGGAATCTTTTTAACAAAATCCCTAAATACTTTAACATACTCCTTTTCAGTTTTAAAAAAATCCGGATGATCATAATCAATATTGTTTAGTAGCACACCATAGGGATTGAAATAACGTAATTTATTCTGATATTCATCAACTTCAGCCACAAATAATTTAGACTTTCCTAATAAGCTACTACCTCTAAATTGAGGAACACGAGAACCAACTAAAATATTAGGAGATTTGCCGGCCTTAAATAAAACATAACCCAGCCAGGCAGATACTGTAGTCTTACCATGACTACCGCAAACTGCAATTCCGATATAATCGTTGAATAGTCTGCCTAAAGCTTCGGCAAAAGAAAAAATTTCTGTTTCCCTATATTTCTCCTTATTTTTTAGTAAAAAAGCTAATTCTGGATTGTTCTCAATATTAAAAGCACTGGAATATATAATTATATTAGGGTTTCCCGGCACATTATCAGGAGAAAAAGGAAAATTAACCTTTATTTTACTTTGGGCAAGCACTTTATCAGTCAAAAAAATATCCTTAACATCTGATCCACTAACTTTATGTCCCTTAAGAGATAAAAACTGCGCCAACATAGTCATGCCAACTCCTTTAATCCCTATCATGTAAATATTTTTAGAGCGCATTAGATTATAATATTATTTTTAGAAATTATAAATCGGTTAAATAAATTAAATTTCTTTATTCATAACTTTCCAGATCAAAATAGCCATTTTAGAAGCCGCTTCCGGCTTCATTATCTTACCAATATTATCAGATAAGGTTCTAATTTTATTTTTATCCTTAAAGATTGACAAAACTAAATTAGAAAAATCTTGATTCGACAAATTATTTTGTTTAGCTACCACAGCAGCTTCAGCTTCAGCAAAAACCCGAGCGTTATCTTCCTGATGCGAATTAGGGATAGGAATAAGTAGAGCTGGTTTCTGTAAAATGCACAGCTCGGTTAAAGTGGCTAAACCGCAACGAGAAACTATTAAATCCGCCGCTTTCAACATTAAAAACATATCTTGACTGCTTATAATTTCCCACCAGTGATAATCAGGATATTTTTTTAAATCAGTAAAATCTTTATTTACTGGTGCTTTACCGGCGCCGGTTAGATGAAAAATCTGAAAAGTATTTATTAAATACGACACTGATTTGAATATCAAACCATTAATGGCCAAGGAACCAGTCCCGCCACCGGTAATAGCTAAAATCGGCTTATCAGACTTTAAGCCGTATTTTGCCTTTATACTTTCTACTTCTTTATCTGAAGGCAACTTTGGAGAAGGATTTCCTATCCAGCATGCTTTTGAACCATAATCGGCTAATGATTTCTCAAAAGTCGTAGTAATTATCTTTGCCGTCGGCGCCATCAAACGATTGGCTAACCCGGGTCGAACATCTTGCTGATGAATAATTACTGGAATTTTCTTTAAATAGGCCGCCCAGGCCAAAGGTACGCTGACAAATCCACCGGCACTTAACACTAAATTAGGTTTTTCCCGCCCTATTAAATAGCAAGAAACAAAAAAAGCAACTATTATCTTAAAAATATCGATTAAGTTGTATCCGGAAAAATAACGACGTAATTTACCAGCAGGAATAGCTTTAAAATCAATAGAAGCTCCTGTTATATTATAAGATTGAATTAATTTTTTTTCTGGACCAGTTTTAGTGCCAACAAATAAAAAAGAAATATTCTTATCTTTTTGACGCATTGCCTCAGCTACTGCTAAAAGTGGCGTGGCTGAACCGCCGGTACCACCACCGGAAAGAATTACTTTTTTTGTTTTGTTTAAATCAGTTGCCATATTTAAAATAATCAGGTCTGCTTACTGATATTAACTAATATTCCCATACCAATCAAGGCGGATAAAATAGCTGAACCGCCAGCGGAAATAAAAGGTAAAGGTACGCCAGTCATCGGAATTAAATTTATCATTCCGCCTATATTCAAAAATGTTTGTATTGCTAACCAAGAAATAATACCAGTAGCTAAGGCACTGCCGTACAAATCAGGTGCATTCTTAGCAATAATAAGTCCGCGATAGAAAATAAAAAGATAGAGAAGAATCAAGAGAGTGCTGAAAATAAAACCAATTTCTTCAGTAATAATAGGGAAAATTGAATCTCCCCAAACTTCAGGCAGATACATAAATTTTTGCCGGCTTTCTCCTAAACCGCGGCCAAACCAACCGCCAGATCCGACTGCAATAAGAGATTGGTTTATCTGATAACATTTATCTTGTATTCCATAACTAGGATTTTTAAAGCATTCAAAACGGTCACTTTGGTAAGATGAATTAAAACTAAAAAATAAAAATGATCCTAAACCGACTAAAAGCATAACAATAAAAATATGCTTCAGTTTTCCACCACCAACAAAAAATACTATTATGGCGGAAAAAGCGATAATAAACAAGGTGCCTAAATCAGGTTGAGCCAACATTAAAACACTTATTAATCCTAAAACTACTAAAAAAGGAAAAGTGCTTTCTTTCCAATTGCCTAATTTATTTTTCTTAGCTTCTAACCAAGTAGCTAAATATATTAAAAATGACAATTTCACTAACTCTGAAGGTTGAAAAGAATAACCAAATATATTAATCCAGCTGTAAGCAGTGCCGTATTCCGACCGCAAACCAGGAACAAATACTAATGTTAAAAGAGATATTGAAACTAATAAAAAGAAAAAAGCATATTTTTTCCAAATCCGATAATCTATTCTGGAAACTACGAAAAAAACTACTAAGCCTATAATTAGAGCGATAAATTGATTTTTAAAATAAAAATGGGTATAACCAAAACGAAAATAAGAAATAACTGAAGAAGCGCTAAAAAGAAAAACTAAACCAACCACAATAACGGCCATCATTGCAGTTATTAAACTTTTGTCCGGTTCATGCCAATTCTTACCATTTTTTTTCTTTTTATGTTTAAAAAATTTCCCACTCATATCTGCTTATCCAATAAAAAAATAATGAGTCCCATTGTCGCCCCCACCCCCGCTATTACCCAAAAACGCATTACTACCTTAGATTCCGGCCAACCGATGGCTTGAAAATGATGATGAATAGGGCTAGATAAGAATATTTTTTTACCACGAAATTTTTTAGATAATATCTGTAAAATAACTGATAATGACTCTATTAAAAAAATTAAACCAATAAATATCAATAAAAAAGCATTATTGGTTAACATGGCAATTATTCCTAAAGTTACCCCTAAACTCATAGCGCCGGTATCACCTAGGTAAAATCTAGCCGGAGGAATATTAAACCATAAAAAAGCTAATAAGGCACCAATAATAACCGCGCAAAAAACAGCTAAATCATAACGCCCCATTACAAAAGAAATAATACTATAGGAAGCAAAGGCAATAAGAAGAGTCCCACCAGCTAACCCGTCCAAGCCATCAGTTTCATTAACTGAAAAAGAAGTAGCGACAATAATAAAAATGAATATGGGAATATACCAAGCGCCAATTTCAAAATTCCCCCAAAAAGGCACATTGATAACAGTCCAATCAAGTTTAAAATAAAACCACAAAGCACCAATAATAGCGATGAGGGTATAAATTAGTAACCGGTGCCTTAATTTTAAACCGCCACCGCCAAAAACTCCTTTTCCTCGAACATCAAGCCAATCATCAAATAAACCAATCAAAGCAGTAGCAATAAGGGCCCCTAAAGGCAATAAAGTTTCTGCTCGAGATAAGAAATTGAAATAAATAAAAATCTCTCCTGGAAGCAAACGAAATAAAAGATAAAAAAATAAAATTAAAAGTAAAACAGTCCCCCATATCAAAACTCCTCCCATAGTTGGCGTTCCTGCTTTATGAGCATGTAATTGGCTGAATATTGGTGTAGCTCCGCTATTCCTTATTTGCTTGCCCAGCTTATATTTATATAAAAAATGGGTTAAAAGTGGAGCTGATAAAATAGCAAAAACAAAAGATAAAGTGGAAAAAAATAAAATTCTAATAATTTGAAATTCCATATTAATTTTGAATTATCGAAAATTTATCAAATAAACTGCAAATAAAGCTAAATTTAAAAAGACATTAAACAAAATAGAAACAGAAAAAAGTAAATGAAACAAAATTCGAGCACCTTGATGACGAGAAAAAACAGCGGTTAAAACAAAATTAAGTAGTAAAACTAAAAGTCCGGCGGCCGGAAAATAAAAAATTTTCATCGGCACACCCACTAAATCAATCCCAAAATCAATATTATAATGGAGGATAAGAAAATTTCCTTGCAAGCGGTTAATAATATTTATTGCCTGTAACCAAGCTAAAATTTGCCAAACGGCAATAATTACTAAATAAAATTTAGTAGGAGCAAATTTACAAACCAATAATAAAGACTGGCCTGCTTTTTGCGCTCTATCATAAACCCGAGCATAAAGACTAGAATAAGCCATATAAAAAAACAATATTGTAATATTGTAATTATAGCTTAACATATTTTTAAAATAATATAAAACATGCTAAAATAAGAAAAGATATGGCTATTAAAACTATAGAAAATATTTTTAGTTTTGCTGCGCGGGAAAAGGCTGATCGCTTGACTATTTCCAACTCGGAAAAAGATTTTTTCTGTCGTTTAGAACTTCCTGGCCAAGAGGAGGCCTATTTTAAATTACCAAAAAAATTAGAGTCTGATTTAGCTGATAACCTGCGCCAACTTCTCAAAATTGCACCTCAAGAACTAACAAGGGGTAAATACTGTAAATTACGCTCTAAGAAATATCACCTTAATTTCCGTTTAAGCATACTACCGGACAAGTATGGAGAAAAAATAATCATTAGTCTGATAAAAAGTGATTATTTTCTTTACCGCCTAAATAAATTAGGATTACAGATAAAAGAGAAAAAATTACTGGAAAAAAATTTAGTTAAAAAAAGCGGTTTAATATTAATAGCTTCTAAGGAGCGTCAAGGCAGAACAAGTACCCTGTTTTCCTGCTTACAAAATATTGATTTGGAAAAAAAATCAGCTTATTTTATGGATCTCTATCCTGAGTTTAATCTTGAGGGCCTAATCCCTTTACCTAATAATAAAGAGAGTTGGGAAAGAGTATTACGACATGATTCAGATATTATCGCCTTGGATGACGATAACCCAGAAAACCTTCGCCAAGCGATAAAAGCGGCTTCTACTGGCAGACTGGTAATAGCCACTATAGAAGCAGTTAATGTCTTAGAAAGTCTCTATAAAATTCTTAACTTAGGTTTGCCCTGGAATTTAGTTTTGGATAATCTTAATTTAATAAGCGCTCAATCTTTAACTAATTTAAAACGAGCAGCTAAAAAGGAACTTGGCTTAAACCAGCGTCAGATCGGCTTATTTGAAATTTTATCTCCTGATAAAAACTTAATCAGTTTTCTTAAAAATCATCAAGCACAAATAAAAACCAAGAAATTCTGGGAAAAAACTTTAGAGTTAGCAAAAAAAAGTGGTTATCGATCGTTAGCTATCGACGCCCAGCAAAAGAAAAAAGACGGAATAATATAATAACATGAAAAAAATCTGTATCATACCCGCTTACAACGAAGCAAAAAATATTGTTGAAGTTATAAAAAGAGTGAATCTCTTAGTAGATGAAGTAGTAGTAATAGATGATTGCTCTCATGATCAGACGGCTTATTTAGCCAAAAAAAATGGTGCTACTGTTATTTCGCACCCTATTAATCGCGGTCAAGGAGCAGCGCTTCAAACCGGAGATGATTATGCTTTAAATCATGGCGCTGACATCATTATACATTTTGACGCCGACAACCAATTCCAAGCCGAAGAAATAGCAACAATAATCAAACCATTAGAAGAAAAAGAGGCGGAAGCAGTACTAGGCTCTCGTTTTTTAGATAAAAAATCTAATCTACCTAAACTAAAAAAATATGTTATTATGCCTATAGCTAGGCTAATAAATTACTTGTTTTTTAATATTAAACTCAGTGATCCCCAAAGCGGTTTCCGGGCTTTTAATAGAGAAACAGCTAAAAAGATTGTTATAAAAAATGACGGTATGGCTCATTGTAGCGAAATTCTCCACCAATTATTTAAATATAAAATAAAAGTAAAAGAAGTGCCAATTACCGTTGTATATCATGAATTTGGACAAAAATTTTCCGGCGGTATAAGAATAATAAAAGACTTGTTAATTAAAAAAATCATTAAATAAAAAAGGGGCTTTTTAAAAATACCCCTTATAAATTTTTTTGAATTTTAAAAAATCAGAAAAACATCTCCCCTAAGGCAACTGCCGGTAAAATCAAGATATAAATGCTACAAATCAACAGAAAATGGCCAATTTTTTCTATCTCCTCATTTTCTCCCTTAACAATTGATTTAACGGTAGAAAAAAGAGAAATTAAAAAGAGAAAGAAAAAAACTGCTATTGCTACCAATAAACTATATCGGGCTAATCCCTCGGGAAACCAGAATAAACTACCGGCGGCAAAAAAAAGAAAAAATTGCCAACTAATAAATGTTGATTTTTCTGGTTTAACAGAATAATAAATAGCAAAAATTGCCAAAGCCAATATTGATATTAATATGGCCGATACATCCCAACCACAAGCCGGTTCTTCTTGAAATAAGGAAACGGCGAAACGAACTAATAAGTAGACAATAATAAAAAGTGCCACTTTTACTGAATTTCTCACAATCTGTATTTGTTTCATGATTTAAAATTTTGATTATGTTATATTATAAAAGAACTATATTTATGAAAAATATTTATGAAAAGTCAAAATTAAAGAGCTGACTAATCATTTGAATTTAACACTACTTATAATAATTGTCAATTAAAATATATGTTACAACAAATAATCGCTTTAGTCATCATAGCTCTATTTATTTGGCGCTTAATAAAACAAAAAAGAAAACAAAGAATAAATAAAAATGAATTTTTATTATGGTTAGTTTTTTGGCTGATGGGCGCCCTGGCAATCGTTTTTATTCGGCAAATAGATCAGTTGGTGATAAATTTGGGATTTTCTGGAACTGGTATAAATTTTCTGCTTTATTTAACTGTAATTATTTTGTTCTATCTGGTATTTAAACTACATCTATCCTTAGCAAAAACAGAAGCTAACCTGACAAAAATTGCCAGAAAAATCGCTCTTGATTTAAGGGAAAAAGAAGAAAAGATAAACGATTCTAATAAATAAAATATTCTGTTTATGAAAATTGCTCAGATAGTCTGCGCTTATCCTCCTTATGCTGGCGGCATCGGTAATAGTGCTGAAAAAATTTATAAGTTGATAAAGAACAAGCACAAAATAGTCAACTTTACCCCTGATAATATCAAGCCCTGGTTACGTTGTGGCCACGGTGCTTTTATGCCTCAATTACTTTGGAAATTGAAAAAATTTGATTACCTTTATTTGCATTATCCTTTTTTCGGCACTACTGAAGTAGTTTGGCTTTATAAACTAATAAACCCTAAAATCAAACTGATCATCCATTATCATATGGATGTAAAAAATAAATCCCTAAAAAATAGAATTCTCAGCTGGCCCAATTTAATAATCAGAAATAATTTATTGAAACGAGCTGATATTATTATTAGCGCCAGTTTGGATTATATAAAAAACAGCCAAATAAAAAATTTTTATAAAAAATATCCGGAAAAATTTGAAGAAATTCCCTTCGCGCTTGATATTGATGAATTCAAACCCAAAGAAATAAATCTGCCCAGCCAAAATAAAATTATAGCCAAGGCTAAAGACCTAATTAAAAAAGTTAATGAGTTGTTTATTAAAAAAAACCGGCTTGACCTCATATTTATCGGCGGACTGGATAAAGCCCATTACTTTAAGGGCATACCGACACTGCTTGAAGCCCTAGCTTTATGGGATAAAAAAAATTGGCGTTTGCAAATCATCGGTGACGGCGACTTAAAGGCAGAATATCAAACTCTAGCCGCCAGGCTAGGAATATTTAATCAAATAATTTTTTCCGGCCAATTGCCTAAAGACGATCTTATCAGATCATTGCAAAATTCTGATCTTCTCGTTCTGCCTTCAATTAATCAAAATGAAGCTTTCGGCTTGGTCCTAATAGAAGCTTTGGCTTGTGGAGTACCGGTTATCGCCTCCAATCTGCCTGGAGTAAGGAGTGTATTTACCGATCACCAAGAGGGACTATTCATAGAGCCGGGGAATAAACAGGATCTGAAAGATAAACTGGAATTCATCGCTAATCATGAAAAAATTAGAGAAATTATGGCAAAAAATGCACGTTTACTGGCAATCAAAAAATACAATCAAAAAAAAATAAAACAAACTTATGAAAATCTGTTTAATAAATAATCTTTACCCCCCTTACGAGCGTGGCGGAGCAGAAAAAGTAAGCGCGCAAATGGTAAAAAATTTAAAAGCCGAAAATCATAATGTTTTTATTATTACCACCAAACCAAAATTTCCTGATTTAAAAAAAAATGAAAATGACAAAATTTTCTATATCAAATCCGATTTCTTTAACTTAGGAAAAAAGTCAATCTTTATCAAATTTTTTTGGCATTTAAAAAATCTCTTTTCCTTCTATCAATATAAAAAAATACTGGAAATACTTAATAAAGAAAAACCGGATTTGGTCATTTCCCATAATTTGATTGGTTTAGGATTTTTAACAACTCAAGCTATTAAATTAAGCGGTGCTAAACACCACCACTTTTTGCATGATATTCAGTTGCTGCATCCTTCTGGCTTAATAATATTGGGTAAAGAACAAAAAATAAATTATTTACCTGCTAAATTATATCGCTTCTTTACTAAAAAAATAATGGGCTCTCCTGATTTAATAATATCTCCTTCATATTGGCTCTTGAAGGAACACCAGAAACGCGGTTTCTTTCCTTCTTCAAAAATAGAAATTAGACCATTTGCTCAAAATACGATTGTTAAAACTGCGGAAAAAAAGAATATTAAAAAATTGCTTTTTGCTGGACAAATTGAAAAACACAAAGGTGTTATTTTTCTAATTAACGCCTTCAAAAATTTAGCTGCTAAAGATATGATTTTACAAATAGCCGGAAATGGTAATTTACTTGAAAAAGCAAAAAAGATAGCTAAAGAAGATAAACGCATTATCTTTTTAGGTAATCTAAACAAACAACAACTAAATCAAATAATGATGCAAAGTGACGCTTTAGTAGTTCCCTCTTTATGTTATGAAAATTCGCCTCTTATTATCACCGAAGCCAAAGAGGCTGGCTTGAAAATTATCGCCTCCAACCTAGGCGGCATACCAGAAACAATATCTGAAACAGATTTATTATTTACACCTAATTCAATGGAAGACCTATTTAAAAAAATAAATAATAATTGAAATCAATACTCTTCAAAATCAACTTTTAAATCCTTGCAACTTCTTATGTGCTTGAATATCAAAAATTGTTTTTTTTAAACCATTTTCCAAAGTAACTATTGGCATCCAGCCCAACTCGTTTCTAGCTAAATGTGTATCGGGTAGGAGTAGCTCAGTCATAAAGAGTAAATTCTCCTTATAAACTATTTTCGAACTTGAACCAGTCTCTTTTAAAATTATATTGACTAGATCTGTTAATTTGAAATCAATATCAGAACCAATATTTAAAGGGCCAGCTAAATCAGAATTTATCATCTTCTCTATTGCATCCAATACATCTTCAATATAACAAAAAGAAGAAGAAAAATTTTCATCACCGTTTATAATTATATCTTTACCTTCTATAGCATTATTTATAAAATCGGGCATCATTTGACCATCTTCGGATTTCATTCTCGGACCGTAGACTCGAAATAATCTGATTATTTTTGCATCAATATTATAAATAGAGCGATAAGTGGATACCATGGTTTCAGCAAAACGTTTACCTTCATCATAAGACGCTCTTTCTGATAAATTATCCACTTTCCCTAAATCACTTTCTTTCACTTTAAAATTAGGATCTTTTAAATCACGAAGACCATAAACAACTGAAGAGGAAAAATGAAGAAATTTTGAATTATATTTAACTGCTAAGTTCAACAAATTTTTTACTACCTGTGAATTGGCGTCAATAATCGCCAAACGGTTTTCTAAAAAATAACGTGGCGACATAGGACAGGCCAAATTATATATTTCTTGAATACCCTGAAACTCAATTTTAAATTTCTTCAATTCTGATACTGTCTCCAAATCTATTGGCTCTGACAAATCATGGTTTATAAAAATAAAATTAGGATTAGAGAGTAAATGGTCAATGTTACGCTCACTACCAGAAATAAAATTATCAATACAAATAACTTTATGAGTTTTGACTAATTTATCACATAAATGAGAACCGATAAAACCGGCTCCACCGGCGATTATAATATTATCCTTGTCAAAAATTATTTTTTTAGCCATAACTCGTATATATTTAATTATTTATTTTTATTATACCAGCCTTTACACCTTTTAAAAAGCCCTCTTCAAAAGCATAGAAAGATTCTAAAAGCCGACCATTAGCATTAAATATTCTAATATGAGGTGCTCCACCGGGATAGGCGCTTAATATTATATCAAAAATTCCGTCTTTATTGGTATCTCCGGTTGATATATTAACCCCTTGACGCCAATTGTCGGAATAGCCTTTAAAACTATGTTGCAAATTAGCTCGATTAGTAAAAATCTTAATTTCTGGCGCTCGGCCAGGTCCAGGAGCAACTATTATCTCCGCTTTATTCCTGTCTTTGCGGCCATTTATATTGGCAACTGCTAAATTAACACCACCTCTAAAACTCTTTTCATAAGCTAAAAAAACTCCCAATAAATTACCTTCAGCGCTTGAAATTCTGATTTGTGGTTCATCACCGGCAGAAAAGGCTGCTACTATTTCTTGGTAACCACGACCGTCTATATTGCCAGCTGCTATTTGTAGCCCTCCGCGCCAGGATTTATCGGCTATAAAAAAACTATTTTGCAAACTACCATGATAATCAAAAATCTTTATTTCTGGAGAGCCAGAAGAAGCTGGCGCAGTAATAATTTCCCAATTTCCATCGTCATTCAAATCAGCTAAAGTTAAATTAATACCACCCTTAAAATTCTTATCAGCCGCCAAAAACTCTAACAAAAACTTTCCCTTTCTGTCATATATTCTAACAAAAGGATCTTGTCCGCTCAGCGCTCCCACTACTAACTCTTCTTGACCGTCACCATTAACATCACCGGCAAAAAAACTAACTCCCTCAGGTATTATTTCTGCCGCTAAATTATAAACAAGATCTCCGTTAACGGAAGAAATCTTTATTTCCTTAGCTACCTCACCCTCTTCTTTTCCTAAAGGAACTATTACTAAACGGCCTAAACGACTATAAAGTTTTTCCTTAGCCATCTGTACAGCCCGATTAATATTTAAACGTCCGTTTCCCAACTGACCGATATAATCTGGATTTAGACTACTAATGTTATCAGAAGAAGCGAATAAAATATTAACTATTTCCCGTCGACTAAGCTCTGGATTAGCTTCTTGAATAAGCGCTAAAGTGGCAGAAACAAGAGGAGCAGCCATGGAAGTGCCAGAAAAATAACCATCATAATACTTATCAGTATTAGATAAACCAATGTTAGTAACAGTACTAAAAAAACTAATCCCGGGAGCAGTTATATCAATACAATTAAAGCCATAACTGGAAAATCCGGTTTTTTGATCCAAGGCATCAGTAGCGGCCACGCCGATAACCATATTTTCACCAATAAGGTAATCATCGTAACAAGCTGGATACAATTTAGTTTCATTAATGTTATATCCTTGTCCTGAAGCTTGTTCATTACCGGCAGCCGCTACTATCATAACACCGGCTGAATGAGCGCGATAAATCGCCTCTTGCAAATCTTGACTATAGCTTAAACTAGTAAAACTAAGGTTTATAATATGAGCACCATTATTTATGGCATAATCTATTGCCCTTATCACATCGCTTATTTTCCCTTCTCCTTTATCGTTTAGGGCTTTAAGCGGCATAATTTGCGCTTGCCAAGAAACGCCGGCTATACCTTTATTATTATTTCCCTGGGCGGCAATAATGCCAGCCACTATAGTACCATGGGAAATACCGGCCTCGGTCCAACCTTCAATGGGTTTAGGCGAAGGATTGGGTGTGTTATCAATAAAATCCCAACCCTGATAATCATCGGTAAAGCCGTTATTATCATTGTCTATCCCGTCTCCTGGTATTTCCTTTTTATTTTTCCAAATGTTTTCCTTTAAATCTGGATGATCAATTTGGATTCCGGAATCAATAACAGCAATAATTGTCTCTGGACTGGCAGAAATCTTATCCCAAGCTTTATCCGCTTCAATTTTTGACAAATACCATTGATTTTTATAAAAAGGGTCATTAGGCGATAAAGCGGCAAATACTGGCCCGACGACAAGACAGGATAATATAAAAAATACAAAAAAAGATGTTATTATTATTTTCATATAACATCTATATAATAACACAGGACCCTTATTTTACAAGCTTTAAAGCTATAATTCTTTTCTTTCAAAACTCTGTCAATTCTTGCAAAGTTTTTTGAGCGCATTTTTTCCAACTAAAGTTTTTTGCCCGCTTCAAACCTTTACTCACCAATTTTTCTCTCAATTCTTTATCGCTAACTAACTTAACCATTGCTTCAGCTATAGCCGACTTATCTTTGTGATTAAAATAAAGGGCGGCATCTTGAGCCACCTCCCTAAAAACTGGAATATCAGAAATTAAAGTTGGCACGCCACAAGCCATAGCTTGCAAAATAGGTATGCCAAAACCTTCATGCTTGGAAGGAAAAATAAAGGCAGTAGCGCCATTAAAGATATAGGGCATATCTTCTTCCTCCACCCAGCCAGGCATAATTACATCTTGATTTAAATTAAATTCCTCAATAATATATTTAACTTCGTCATACCCAAAACTAGCATCACCAATAAGAAGCATTTTTTCTTTAACCTTTGGATAACTATCGCGCAACATTGATAAAGCTTCTATTAAAGTCGGGGTGTTTTTCTTTTTTTCTATACGGCCAACATAAAGAAAATATGGCCTTTCTAGATCATATTTTTCCAAAACTGCTTTTATTTTCGCCTCATCTTTCTCTAATTTATAAAGCTCATCATTATAACCGTTATGTATGACTTTTATTTTATCCCCTTTAGTTTTAGGATAAATGCTTAATATTTCCTGCTTAGTAAAATTGGAAACGGTAATAATTTTTTTAGCATGCCGAAGAGCGAATTCAGTAGACCAATAAAGGTAATCTATAGACTCTGAATGATATTTGCCCTTAGTTATTATCCTTACTAAAATTTCAATTATTTTACGGAAAAAAACCCGTTCAGTCTTTACTTTGGAAGAGCGATATAAATCGCGTTCTCTAACAAAAGCTACATCATGAATAGTATTAATCGTTTTTCTGGGATAAAAAAGCGGCATAGTATGGGCAGGAATAAATAAAACATCGGGACGGCACCAAATCATTTCCCAACTAAGCCGACCCAAGGTCCAAAAAGAGTAGAAAGGCCATTTTAAAAATTTGAAAGAAAAATTAGGACTATCCTTTACAATCTCCTGTAATTCAATAGAAGGTCGGCAATTAAGATAAAGGATGTATTTATTTGTTTTATCTATCCGAGCTAAATTTTTGATTAAATAAAAAGAATACCACTCGGTTCCGGTTTTCCTTTTTAAATTTGCCCGGGAAGCGTCTATACCTATAATCATAAAATAAAAAGAGCCCAGAAGGCTCATTTATTTAGTTGCTAAAATACTACGTTTATAAGAATTCAAATTATCTAAAGCAATGCCGGTACCTTTAGCTACGCAGAGCATGGCATCATCGGCAATATAAGCTGGTACACCGGTAGTACGCGCTATTAACTGATCTATATTTCTTAAAAGAGCGCTACCACCGGTAATAACTATACCTTTATCAATAATGTCAGCAGAAAGTTCTGGCGGAGTCTTATGAAGAACCTGTTTAGCGGCAGAAATAATAGCCTCCAGTTCATTCTGAATAGCTTCAGTCACGTCATCGCTAGAAACTGTAATACTTCTAGGCAAACCAGTGACTATATCGCGCCCTCGCACCTCCATATAAAGTTTGTCTTCCATATACAAAGCTGAACCAATATTTATTTTTACTTCTTCAGCTGTTCTTTCACCAATAGCTAAATTATATTTTTTTCGGATATATTCTAAAATAGCGGCATCTAATTTATTACCGCCTACCCGCACCGAAGTTGAAGCTACTACTCCGCCTAGAGAAATAACTGCCATTTCCGCCGTACCGCCGCCGATATCAATCACCATATGCCCGGTTGCCGAACCAATAGGAATATCAGCTCCAATGGCGGCTGCTACCGGCTCTTTTATTATATAAGCGGCTTTAGCTCCGGCAGCAATAGTGGCCTCAATAACTGCCCGCCTTTCTGTGGAAGAAATTCCAGCTGGCACCGCCACCATAACTTCAGGTCGAAAGAAACGCAAACCACCTAAAGTCTTATTGATAAAGTATCTAATCATTGCTTCGGTTGCCCGATAATCAGCAATCACTCCGTCTTTCAAAGGCTTTACTGCTATAATCGTGTCCGGGGTACGGCCTAGCATATCTTTGGCTTCATTCCCTACTGCTAAAATTTTCCTATCAGAAACAGAAACTGCTACCACACTAGGCTCATTAACAACAATCCCGCGGCGGGGCAAATAAACTAAAGTATAAGTTGTGCCAAGGTCTATTCCGACCTGTTTGATAAACATGATATTTTTAAACTATCTACAACTATTTATTCTACCTATTTAGCTAATTTTAGTCAATACCTAATAAAAATTATATAGTTAATGGCTTTAATATTTCTTATAATTTTTTCCAAATAAATAATAAATCCGGCTCTACAACTACCTTTTTGCATGCCTGTTTATAAAATTATATATTTGTAACCAGATCAAAATCCTGCTCTTCATCCTCATCAATCAAATTAGCTTTTCTTTGGTTCTTAACTATTTTCATCACTTTTTCAGAAAAAGAGAAAGTATCAAAATCTTCCTTAAAAAAAACATAATCTGCTCCCATTTTCAAACTGCGCTGGCGACTGTCCTCATCGCTGAGATCGGTAAAGATAAAAATTTTCTTTTCTCCCAACTCATCATCCATTTTAATTTTTTTAAGTAATTCAAAACCTTCTATTTTAGGTAAAATTAAATCCAGTACAATATAATCGGGATTAAATGAGCGTAAACGATTTAAAAGCTCTTCCTCTTCTTCTTCGGCTCCGCTTATCTCCACAATCAAACCAGCGCCATTAAACTGCGCTTCCAGGCCATAAAGTAAATTGATATCGTCTTCAATGATAAAAATTTTTTTGTCTGCCATAATAATTTATTTTTTATTTAATTTTACCTTTTCCCACCAAGCCCGGTTTTTATGGTACCAAATGACCGTCTCTTTTAAACCTTTATTAAAAGAATATTTAGGTTTAAAGCCCAGCTCTTGTTTAGCTTTGGAAAAATCAATCGCATAGCGCAAATCATGTCCGGGTCGATCAGAGACATATTCAATCATTTCTTCTTTTTGGCCCATAATTTTTAAAATGGCTCTACTTATCTCTAAATTATTTTTTTCATTACCTCCTCCCAAACAATAAGTTTCCCCGATTTTTCCTTGCTTGATAATAAGCTCCAAACCGCGGTTATGATCATTTACATGAATCCAATCACGAATATTTTTTCCTTGTCCATAAAGAGGAACCTTTTTTCCTAATATTAAATTGGTTATAAAAAGTGGAATCAGCTTCTCTGGATACTGATAAGGGCCATAATTATTGGAACAATTAGAAATTGTTATCGGGAGATTATAAGTATGAAAATAAGCGCGGACTAAATGATCGGCCGCCGCCTTAGAAGCACTATAGGGTGAACGAGGAGAATAGGGAGTATTTTCATTAAACTTTTCTTTATTTATATTAAGGGAACCAAAAACTTCATCAGTAGAAATATGATGAAAACGAATACCACCTGCTCTTCTAGACGCTTCAAGTAAAACACGCGTTCCTTCTACATTAGTCCTAATAAAGGTGCCGCTGTCTTTAATTGATCTGTCTACATGACTTTCAGCCGCAAAATGAACAATTAAATCAACGTCTTTTACTATATTGGATACCAAATTAAAATCGCAGATATCTCCTTTTATAAACTGATAATTAGGATTATTTTTAACATTGCACAAATTATCAAGATTACCGGCATAGGTCAAAAGATCAAGATTAACTATTCTGTCGCCAGAATTCTTATTAAGCCAAAAATGAATAAAATTGGAACCGATAAAACCGGCGCCACCAGTAACGAGTATCTTCATCTTATTATTTTATTAATTGATTTAAAAATATAAAACAAAATATTAATTTCACTATAGTTAAGAACGCAACTTTTTCACTATTTCATCCACCTCACCCAAAGTATACTCTTTATGCGGAAAATGTTTCAAGCCATCACCTTTAAAACGCGGTATTAAATGAAAATGGAGATGAGAAATTTCCTGGCCGGCAATCTCGCCATTATTTAAAATAACATTATAAGCGGGGCAATTTAACTTATCTTGTAAAAGCTGACCGATCTTCTTCACTACTAAAATGAGTGCTTTCAAATCATCTTCATTTATTTTTTCTAGGTTGCTAACATGGTTTTTAGGGATAACTAAAACATGCCCCGGATTAACCGGCTTTATGTCTAAAAAAGCAATTGTCTTGTCGTCTTCGTAAATCTTATAGCTAGGAATCTTACCAGCTATTATTTGGCAGAATATACACATATCTCAAAATAATTTTAATTTTATCAGTTTATTTTATAAGGGCTATTCTTGTCCTGCTCCCATCTTATCTCATCTACCTCTTCTTCTTTTTTCTCTCCTTTGTAAAGTTTATTTGGAAAATTTAAGCTGAAAGCTGGAATATCAGAGGTACATTTATAACCATGGACTACTCCAGGGGGAATAATAATAAGAGTCGGTTCATTTTCTCCAACTTCCAATTCCAGCTTTTCTCCCTTAGTAGCTGAATCTTCCCGTCTATCCCAAAGATAGAGTTGGAAAGTTCCTGGGCCTAAAAAAATAAAACAATCACTCTGATAAACATGTTCATGCGGACCACGGATAACACCCGGCTTAGTAAAGCTAGCATAAGCCATCGTCGGATCATAATCTGTTTCATCTTGGCGGTAAAGCTCGGCTAAATAACCACGCTCATCATAATATTTTTGTATCTTTTTGATAATTACTCCGGTTATCATATTATTATTATTTATTATTACTCTTTTTATTTTTTAATTTTATTAAACCATTCTGAGCACCCAAATGGGCAATTTTGGAAGCAGTGTTCCTAACACTTAATTTCAAAGCACTTTTAATATCTCCCTGATACATTTTCAATCCGGCTGAAAAAGTAGAATTAAAAACATCGCCAATGCCGGTCATATCTACTTTCTTTTTCTCCTTTAAAATCGACTGGTGATAAAAATTTTTTCCATCATAAACATAGGCGCCCTCTTCGCCGGCGGTAATCATAACAATTTTGGGACCGAAATCCTTAATTATCTTAAGAAGATTTCTTTCATTATCCAAAAACTTCCGACTTAATCTATTTTTCTTTAAAGACATTAAAGCTAATTCAGTAGCTTCATCCTTATTTACAGCAAACATATGGGTATACTTCAAAAAAGGAGCTAATTTTTTTAAACCGCTAGCATATTGAGCTTCACTCGGATTCCAGCTCACCTTTATTCCTCTTGATTTAGCTAAAGAAAATACTTTTTGCAAAATCGAAAGCCAATTTCCAGATAAGGATGATATATAAATATTTTTCGCTTTAGCTAAATTTTTTATATCTTCAGAATTAATTCGTAAATTCCGATTAGCGCCACGCTCGGTGAATATGATTCTTTCCCCGCCAGAAATAAGAATAAAAGAAAAACCACTGTTTTCTTTATTTATCTTCTTAATCAATCTAATATCTACTTTGCGTTCTTTTAGATTTTTTAAAATTGCTTGTCCGTTGGTATCGCCGCCGATTGACGCTAAGCAAGCGACCTTAAAACCAAAATTAGCAAAATTAACAGCCGTATTGGCACCGCCACCGCCATAAGTATAATGAAAACGATCAACTCTTATCTTAGCTCCATATTCAAATGCTAATAATTTCTGGCGCAAAACGTCTTGAGGATTATCAATTATTATCCCCTGATCAGTAAAAAAACTTATATCAAAAGTAGCGCCGCCTATAGTGATAAAATCGTAAACCATAGAAATAAAAATTTAAAAAAACTTAATAATTCCATCATATCACATCACTTGTTTGTTTTCCAGAAAAAAAGGCTTAAATTTCTTCAACCAAAAAATAAATAAATTAAACAGTAAAGAGGCCGCCAAAAGCGCCCATCCTGATTCAAAAATGATCGTTTGCCAAAAAACCGTCCGTCCTAAAGCCAGTCCGCCGGAAAGACCAGAGGCAACAAAATCAAGACCAGCTAGAAAAAAATTATAGACCACCACGGAAATTAAGATTAAGGCCCAAAAAGAATATAAAGATTTATTAGTCAACCAATTATGCAAAACAAAAGTGGCGGCTAAAGTAGCGGCAACTAAAGAAATTGTATAAAAGCCAAAAAATTGAAAAGACAATAAATCTAAAGAAACACCAAATATAAAAATAAAATAAAAAGCTGATTTTAATCCAAAGAAAAAAATAATAAAAATCAAAGTTATCAAGCCAGGATTAATATACTTGCCAGCGCCAGCTAGGGTGTTAGGTAAAGAAAATTGCAAAATCGATAAAAATAGACATAAAACTATTAAAAACAAAATTTTTTCTATCCGTTTTAACATAAATTAAGGAATGACTACAGATATTAAAGTTAAATTATCAAAATTAAGAATTGGTTCAATAATAGCTGTTTGCCAGACTTCATTGCTCTCGCTCCTTACTTCCGCCACCTTGCCTATTACTAATCCTCTGGGAATTTCCGTACTTAGCCCTGAGGTAATAACTATATCGCCGATGCTTATCTTTTCCAGTTGAGGAATGTAATTCATTTCTATAGTTAAACCCAAATGACCATTGGTAAGTCCTTGAGTCTTACCTTCATTTTGTAGAGAGGCCGCCAGCTGACAACCAGGACTAGTAGTTAAACAAACTCGGGCACTTTCTTCTTTTGTTTCCACTATTTTACCGATAACGACTCCTTCCTCGCTTAAAACCGCCAAACCTTTTCTTAAACCTGAAATTTTGCCTTTGTCAATTATAAGATCCCGGCTATTAGATGAAGAAAAAACTCCTTCTTTAGCAACTACATTAGCAATCAGAAAATCAAAATCGTGCTGGGAAGAAAAATTAAGTTGAGAACGCAACTTTTTATTCTCTTCAACTATTTCTTGATATTGGGCTTTATCTATAGCTAAAGAAGCCACTTTTTGTCGCAAGTTCTCTATTTCTAAAAATAATTTTTCTTTTTCCTGCTTTTCTTCATAAGATAAGCTAATATTTGTCCCCCATCTGTAAAGGTTGCCACTTACCGGTCTAATTAAATTAAAAAAAAGGCGCTCAATCGGCTGGAGCACTTTTATAGTATGTAAAAAAATCAGTAATCCAAAAATAACCACTAGGACAATAAAAGGATTTTTTCTCTTTATTTTTATCATAAATCCGGCTGATGATCTAATTTTATTCTGAATTAGAGGGTAGGACCACTTTCTCCAGCATATCCTTGTTTCCTAAAAGTAATCCAGTTCCCCGAACAACGCAAGTTAGAGGATCGTCAATTATTTTAACCGGAATTTTGGCAGCATTTGATATTGCTTGATCTAATCCGGTTAAAAGAGCGCCACCACCGGAAAGATAAAGGCCACGTTCATAAATGTCAGAAACTAGTTCCGGCGGTGTAGTTTCCAAAATAGTTTTAATATTATTTATAATTTTAGAAATAGTCCGATCAATCGCCTCTCTTATTTGTTTATCATTTATCATAACAGCTTTGGGTAAACCACTTAAAAGATCTCTTCCCCTTACCTCCATTTCCCGGGGTTCCTCTAAAGGAACAGCCGAACCAATAGCGATTTTAATGCTTTCCGCTAATTGTTCACCAATAAGGATATTAAATTCCTCCCGAATATACTCAATAATATTATTATCAAATTCATTACCAGCAGCTTTAAGTGACTTCCAAGTAACTACTCCGCCCAAGGAAATAACAGCAATTTCCGTTGTACCGCCGCCAATATCTACCATCATGGTGGCAGTAGCATCAATTACTGGCAACCGGGCGCCAATAGCAGCTGCCATAGCTTCCTCTATCAAATATACTTTACGGGCACCGGCTGACTTAGCAGCATCCTCAACTGCTTTTTTTTCTACTTCAGTTAAATCAAGCGGTATACCAATGACTACTCGGGGACGAGCTAATAAGGAAAAATTTTCCCGCTGTACTTTGCTAATAAAATATTTAAGCATCTTTTCCGTTACTTCAAAATCAGAGATGACACCGTCTACCAAGGGTTTAATTGCTTCAATATGGCTTGGAGTCTTGCCTACCATTTTTTTAGCAGCTTCGCCTACTTCCAAAATTTCATTGGTTTTTTTGTTAATAGCTACTACGCTAGGTTCATTAATAACTATACCTTTATCACTTAAATAAACCAAAGTATTTCTGGTTCCTAAATCTATACCTAAATCATGGCTTAATTTTTTTAATAATTTGTTAAACATAAGAATAAAAATATTTACGATTAAACCAAACACTCCTTTATCTTGCCAAGTTCAATTATTTCACTCTTTTTGCTATCACGCCTTTTTAATTCAGCTCCGCCAGAAGCTAAAGATTTCTTGCTGATAACCAGACGATAGGGACAGCCAATAAGATCGGAATCAACAAACTTCTCACCAGCCGACAAATCACGGTCATCATATAAAACTTCAATACCGCTGGAAAAAATATCTTGATAGACTTTATCGGCAATCTCTTTCTCATTCAAAGAAAGAAGGTGAACTTTAAAAGGAGCAATATTTTTTGGCCAAATAATACCATCTTTATCATGAAATATCTCAACTACCGTCCCTAAAATACGGCTTAAACCAATACCATAGCAGCCCATAATAACCAGTTTTCTGCTTCCGTCTTTATCTTGAAAATTCAAATCAAAGGGCTGAGAAAATTTGGTTCCTAATTTAAAAATATTGCCTACTTCCACTGCCCTTTCCTTTATTAATTTCTTCCGCCCGCACAAGGGACAAGAATCTTGCTTAGAAATTATCTCCTTATTAACCGCCACTTTGCAATTCGGACAAATATAAATTAAATCTTCGCCCGCCGGGGTAAGCGTCTGAAATTCATAAGAATATTTAGAAAAGCTACCACCGGAAGCATAAGTTAAATAGGTTTTTTTTCCTAAGCCACAACGATCAAAAATACGGTGATAAGCATTAATTACAATTTCATAATAGTCATCTAGACTTTTTTGATTACTATGAAAGGAATAAAGATCTTTCATTAAAAATTCTCGGCCACGCAATAATCCTGCTTTAGCCCGTTTTTCATTTCTAAACTTAGTCTGTATCTGAAAAACAGAAAATGGAAGTTCGCGATAAGAAAAGATAAATTTTTTAGCCAAAGGAGTAACCACCTCTTCATGAGTAGGATTAAGAGCATATTCTTTATTATCTAAACCAGAAATACGAAATAAAATGTCTAAATTTTCCCAACGGCCGGTCGCCTGCCAATTCTCCTTAGGCGCCAAAGCTGACATATTTATTTCCTGGCCAGAAATGGCTTCCATTTCCTGACGAATAATTTCTTTTATTTTTCTTAAAACCCGCCAACCTAAAGGCAAAAAAGAATAAATACCAGCTGCAGACTTATCAATAAAACCAGCCCTTATCAAAACTTGAGCATTATAGCTTGTTTCATCTTTAGGTAATTCTTTAATTGTTCTGGTAAAAAGTTGTGTTTGTTTCATATTATCAATCCTAGCTAAAAAAAAGCTGCTTGTAAAGTTAAACTTTTTTCATTTTTTTAAGTGCTTCCTTAACCCTTTTACCGCTGTCTTTTATAGTCAACGGAACTTCTAATAAGGCATTCCTGGCTTCTGATAAGGAATAACCTAAAGACATTAAAGCATCTATTTCATCGCTACCGATAAAAGAATCTTCCGGCTTTAAGCCAATATTCGCCGGCAAACGCCCAATCTTATTCTTTAATTCTAAAACTATTCTTTCCGCTGTTTTTCTGCCGATACCGGAAACTTTAATTAGTAGATCAGCATCACCGCGTAAAATTGCTTGGCTAACATCATTACCCTCAGATATACTTAAAATTCCTAAGGCCGATTTGGGACCAACGCCGGATACGCTCAAAAGAAGAGAAAAAATTTCCAAATCAGAAAAAGACTCAAAGCCGTATAAATCAGAAGATGCTTCTTTAATATGATGATAAGTATAAATATCAACTTCAGAGCCAACTTTCAGCCCACTTAAAAATTTTTCACCGATAAAAACTTGGTAGCCGACATCATGAACATTGATGATGACCGAAACACCAGTTTTAACGATTATTTTTCCTTTTAAAAAAGTTATCATATATTTTTATTATTTATTTTACGCCTTATTACGCTTAATTCAGGCACTGACAACGTTTTTTTTGGCAAAGACATAAAAACTTTGGCACCGCCGCCGCCGCCATGTGCTTCGCTTATCGTTTTCATGCCATCACTAGAAAAAAGCTCTTTTACTTTAATTTTTATAACTTTATAACCGGGTAATATAATCTCTATTTGATCGCCAACCTTAATTGTATTATGAACTTTGAAAAAAATTAAATTATCTTTGCTATTATTTTGTCCTTTTTCTTTCTTTTTAGCTAAAACCTGGCCACAGAATTCCCAAGCGCTTCTATGCCTGGCATCTTTTATATTCTGTCCCGCCTTTTCCCCTAAAAGAAAACCGGTGGTATAACCGCGATGAACCAATTTCGTTTCCAGTTCTTTATATAAATAATTAAAAACATTAACAAATTTCCTATCTTTTTTAGAGGAAGAAACCAAATCAAGACCACGACGATAAGAAGCGCAAACTACAGCTTGATAATAAACACTTTTAGCTCGGCCCTCTATTTTAAAACTGGAAATTCCTGCTGAAACTAAAAGCGGTAATTCTTTTAACAAGCATAAATCATAAGAATTAAGTAAATAGGTACCGTGTTTTTCTTCTACTAATTCCAATTCTTCATCATGTCCCTCAGCTTTTATAAAATAACGATCAATATTATATTGCCAACGACAAGGTTGGATGCAGTCACCTAAATTAGCGCTGCGAGAAACAAACAATTTTGATAAAAAACAACGGCCAGAATAAGCCATACACATTGCTCCGTGGACAAAGTATTCCAATTCCATTTCTGGTAAGGCCCGACTTATTTTTTTTATTTCGGAAAGAGAAACTTCACGACCCAAAATTATCCGTTTTATACCCTGTTCCTTCCAAAAACGAGCTGCTTCTAAATTAGTACAGTTGGCCTGAGTAGAAAGATGAAGTTCTGCTTTAGACCAATACTTTTTTATCAAGCGTAAAATTCCAGGATCAGAAACTATTAGGGCATCAGGCGATATTCTCTTTAACTTTTTTAAATAAGAAATAAAAGCTGGCAAATGCCTATTATGAGCAAAAATATTGACAGTAATATAAACTTTTTTCCCTAAACTATGAGCATATTCAACGGCTTGAGCTATACCCTTAATATCAAAATCATTAATTCTCACTCTAAGAGAAAAATCCGGCACTCCTAAATAAACCGCGTCAGCACCGTATAAAAAAGCTGTTTTTAATTTGTCCATATTACCAGCTGGCGCTAAAAGCTCCAACCTTACCTTTTTAGCCATGTTTTTATCTTTTCTTCTTTAAATTAAAAACTAATTCTTAAAAACGTTTTACCCTAATAAGGCCACTGATCGGCATTACTTCTATTTTCTGTTTTTCAATCTCATCAAGTAATAAATTCATTCCTAAAGAATCAGACGCCATATGGCCGGCTATTACTACATTAATATGGTATTTTTCTGCCTCTTTGCGATGCTCTTCCGACATATGCATACCGATAACAGTACCTATACCATATTGGGACATTTTTTCATAAATATCTTTGGAGCCGGAAGTGCCACCGGTAAATTCAGTAACCACAATACGGCCGCAACTATTATCTTCGTCACCAACGAAAATAATCGGACCAGTCTTGCTCTTCTTGGCTTCCTTATATTCCGGTATACTTTCTAAAAGCTCAATAATATCGCCAACTGTCTCTAATTCACTTTCTTTTTCTTTAAACAATCTGACTAAAAAATTGGCTCCTAAATTATCAGCTGGAGTATGTAGACATATAAAATCAAGTCCTAATATCTGGGCTACCTGAACTGCCCGGTTATGGTTTATCGGGGAAACACCGCGATTTACTTCACTAATACGCGGCTTTATTAATGATTCAGCGATATTTATCGGCACGCCATAATCAGCCAGTACTTGGGATTGGAGTGCCATAACATCAGACAAATCAGCTAAAGCCACGCCTTCTGGATGATGGGCTAAAACTAAATCAATATCACCCAGTTCCTTGGCTAAAAGAAGTTCCGGCGTTTCCATATCTATACCAGCTAAAATTTTATTTATTTTTTTACCGCTAGAAAAAAGGATCCGAGAATCAGAGTAAGGGTTGTTCAATTTTTCTTTATCAAAATCAATTTTTTTCTTATCCGGCAAATCATTATATTTTTTTTCTAAACGCTTTAAATATTTTTTTACCTTATTCTTGCCGCGTAAATCAGACTCTATGCCTAACTTAATCGCCAAGTTATAAATATCTTTAGTAGTCATAAAATTAAAATTTAATTATTTAACATTTTATAATTTAAAATCTTTTATAATTTAAAATCAACCCATTTCTCGCAATCTTTTTATCCTCTCTTCTGTCGGTGGATGAGTCATGAAAGCACGAGCAAACAAACCGAGCCGCCGGCTTTTCCCTTTTAAAGGTGAAGATATATAAAGATGGGCAGTAGCCCGATTAGCCGCTTTCAAGGATTCGGGATCTTGGGCAATCTTTTCTAAAGCACGAGCCAATCCTTCTGGATAACGAGTTAATAAAGCACCGTCGGCATCAGCTAAAAATTCTCTCTTTCTTGAAATTGCAAACTGCATCATATAAGCAAAAATAGGTGCTAGAATAGCTAATATAATAGCTGCTATCATTACCAAAACCTGTAATTGCCCATTTTTATTATCACTATTTCGACGACTAAAAAAAGAAATTCTTATAAACCAATCAGCAAGTAAAACTATTAAACCGACTAAAACCGTAACTAAAGTGGCAAGTAAAATATCGCGGTTCCCAATATGAGATAATTCATGAGCGACAACTCCTTCCAACTCAGATCTATCAAGCTTATTTAACAAACCGGAAGTAACAGCGATTACCGCTTTTTCAGGATTCCTGCCGGTAGCAAAAGCATTGGGGGCGCTATCATTTATTATATAAATTTTAGGAACCGGCAAACCAGCGGTAATGCAAAGATTTTCTACCAAACGGTAGAGTTCTAAATTATCTTCCCGTTTTATCTCTTTAGCCTTACTCATTCTTAAAACCAGCTTATCACTATACCAATAACTAAAAAAACTAGAAAAAATACTAATAAAAACTGCTATATATAAAATAGTAACGTTTTCTAGAGCTACGCTAAAAATATAGCCAACTAAAATAACAAAGACAAAAAACCCGGCCAGAAGAGCCCAGGTTTTTCGTCGGTTAGTATCACTGTGGTTATACAAAGTTGCCATATCTTTCTAATAATATTTAAAAAACCACGCTATTCACTATCTTTTACTATATCAACATCTTTTTTTATATCAATTCCTTTTTTAAAGGAATTACCAAAACCTTCAAATGCTTTTAAAACTTCAATCGGAGTCATAAATACGATTGTATTAGACTGATCTGAGGAAAGATCGTTCATTGATTGTAAAGTTCTTAAATGAAGAGCTCCCCGAGAATTAGACAGCATTTCCGCGGCCTTAGATAAATTAGCAGCTGCTGCTACTTCACCTTCTGAATTGATAATAACAGCTCGTTTTTCTCTTTCCGCCTCTGCTTGTTTAGCAATAGTACGCTCCATAGAAGATGGTAAAGAGACATCTTTAAGCTCAACATTATTTACCTTGAGTCCCCAAGCATCAGTTTCTTTGTCGACTATCTCTCTTATTCTATCAGCAATTTTTTCTCTTTGTGCTAAAAGTTCATCTAGAGTAACCTCACCGACTATATTGCGCATAGTAGTTTGGGCATATTGAGAAATAGCGTGATAAAAGTTTTCAACTTCAATTACTGCTTTATTTGCATTAATTACCTTATAATAAATAACTGCGTTCACCATTACTGGCACATTATCACGAGTAATCGCTTTCTGATCTGGGACATCAACCGCCTTTACTCTCATATCTATTTTTTTATAGGTTTGGAAAATAGGCCATAAAAAACGCCAGCCAGGCCCCATAATACCGCCATATTTACCCATGGTAAACTTTACCCCGCGCTCATATTCATTAATCTGCTTTAAGCTAGATAAAAAAAATATTACTACTATTATTATAAGATAAATTGAAATCCCCATATATTTATAATTAAAAAAAAACTAATTAAAATTCTACCTTTACATTCTTTCTTTCTTCCTCATTTTCAATCTCAAAAAATTTACGCTCAGAAAATTTTAACCAGCCAGCAATAATGTTGTTGGGGAAAGTCTGAATCTTAGTATTGAAATCACGGACATTGCCATTATAGAAACGACGGGAAGATTGAATCTTGTTTTCTGTATCAGATAATTCTCTCTGCAACTCTAAAAAATTTTGATTAGCCTTTAAATCAGGATAACTTTCTGCTAAGGCAAAAATTGATTTCAAGGTTCCAGATAAAGCATTTTCTGCCTCACCTTGCGCCTTAGCGTCACCAGTACTCTGGGCAGCCATGGCTGCGTTTCTGGCATTTATTACCTTCTCTAAAGTCTCTCTTTCATGGGCAGCATAACCCTTAACTGTTTCTATTAAATTTGGAATAAGGTCATAACGTCTTTTTAGTTGCACATCAATATCACTCCAAGCCTCATTTACTCGGTTTTTTAGGCGAATTAGCCCGTTATACAAAGAAATTACCGCTATAATTATTACAACGACAATTCCTAAAATTATGTATAAAGCAGTCATACTTTTTTATTTATTAAATTAATTAAAAATATCCAATCTAATAAGGATTATACAATAAAAACATTATTTTTTCAAGATATATGTATTTATCTCTACTCAAGCACCGAGGTGCACTCTACACCATTATCATACTGGCACAAACTCTCACCAAGATTACAAGATCCAGCAAATTCATCTCCCTCTTCGTTTGTTATAAACATTAAATAATCCAATAAGGCATTGGGTTGCAACTTTTAGCCTGTACAAAGCGTCATCATTTGCATGAAACGCTCCATACATTCCAATAATATTAGATTCAATATCGGGTTTTGTTAAATAAGTATCAATGAATTGTTTTGAGATTTTTTTAGCTTCATCTAATGTTAATTCCTCATTCGTAAAATTTCTGTTTTTTAACAAATCTTCTAAATCAAAAGAGTCTGGGAAAAAATATTTTCCACTTTTAGTTAAATAGGCTGTTAAAATATCGGTCTCGATATCGATTATTACTTTATATAAACCATGCTCTCCGGATATATCAGTAATTCTCGCCGTTGAACCGTCTGGCATTAAGTAATCGTTTACAAATTCTTCGACTACTTCTTTTGCTTCAAGTAAAGTTAACTCGCCGCCTAATGTGTTTTCACTATTACTATTCTGAGCGCTTTCATTATAAGATGTTTTGCTATTAAGCCGCGGACTGTTTACATCATCAGATTCATTCATAATTTGAAGACATTCAACCCCATTGGCATACTCACAAATCATATTTGTTGAACACGATACACTAAGGCTGCCATCTTCTGAGGTTTAAAAATGCAGGAAATCTATAAGAACATCTTTAGCAACTAATTTTTCAAAAATATTATTCTCTTTCCAAAAAGACAAAGCTTTTTCTTCAGCCTCGCAAATACTATTATTCTTTTTATCTTCTGCTTGATTCTGATTATTTGACATAGTTTATATTTTTTTACAATAAGTGCTAATAAAAATTGTTAGATGTAATCATTTTTAATTCAGCCTCACTATACCTGTTTTTAAAAGCTTTATTTATAGATTTATGTTTATATTTAAGTTCAACGCCAATAAGTTTATCTTTACCTTCAATCACTAAATCAACTTCCGATCCTTGCTTTGTTCGCCAGTAATAGAATTTAAAATTTTTATCGGCATAACTATTTTGCTTTATAAGTTCGCTAATAATAAAATTTTCAAACAAAGCTCCCTTATCAGTCCTTAAATTTAATTCCGAAAAATCATCTATTAGGGCATTTCTTACCCCCGTATCATAAAAATATATTTTTGCAGATTTAGAAATTTCATCTCTCTTATTTTTAGAGTAAGGATAAAGTCTGAATAAGATAAAACTTTGTTCAAACATTTCAATATATCGCTTAATCTTTCTTTGGTCAGCTTTTAAATTAATTGCTAATTCTGAATAGTTTATTAAATTACCAATTTGCAAACTTAAAAGTTTTAATAAATCACGGGCTAATTTTTTATCCTCAATTAAATTGAGCTCTAAAATATCTTTAAAAATTAAACTATCTACAAAATTTTGCAAATATTTTTTATCTCTCGGATAATTAATTGCATACGGATATTGTCCATACACCAAAACATTGTCTAAAATTGCGTTTATATCAAATTTGTATAAAGTATCTTGAATTTTTTCTTCTGTTATTTTATTTAATATTTTAAAATTTAATTCTTTCTCAACCCCTGTTTGATTGAGATATTCCGAGAAAGTCAAAGGATAGATATAATAATCTATTTTTCTTCCCGCTAAACTTTCTCCTGTTTTATTTTTAATATGAAAAGAAGATGATCCAGTTATAATAAGCTCTACACTTTCTAACTGATCATAAATAATCTTAGCACATCTGCCTGGATCAGATAATAAATGTATTTCATCAATAATAATTTTTTTAAATTTTTTATTTAGTAAAGTTTTATATGTTTCAACATCATAGGTTTCTAAAATTTTCTTAATCGGTTCATTATCAACCAGAAAATAATTAGCAGATTTAAATAATTTTTTTATCAATGTTGTTTTCCCAACCTGCCTTGAACCAAGCAAAATAAGAATTTGCTTATAATTATTAAAATGTTGACTTATCACTGAGTCAAGATGTCTTTGCATAAATATATATAATTTTTTTAGCATTCAATGTATAAAAAGATATAACTAATTATACATAAGATACTATGAAATGTCAAATAAATCTGGGGTATAAGAAAAAGACAAGGAAAAACAATTGTTTTGCTATTTTTTAACCCTGAACCAATTTCTTTTCCCAACTTTCAAGACAAGATCAGCTGAATCAACAATAATCTTTTCATGTGCATCTTTTTTTACTTCCCTCCCTTGAATCTTCACACTCCCTTGTTCAATCAAGCGCTTAATATTGCTCATGCTTTCTTCTGGCAGACATTGTTTTACTATACTTAACAAATCATTTGTGTCTTTCTTTATTACAACTTCTACCATTTCATCGGGTATCTCTTTTTTCTGAAAACGAAGAACAAAATCCGCCTGTGCTTTTTTTGCCTCTTCTTCACCACGAAAAACTTTAACTACTTCAAAAGCAGCCCTCATCTTATATTCTTTAGGTCCCAATTCCTTTTCTAGTTCAGTAATAGTTTCCAATGGTAATCTAGTGTTATTAATTAAAAAAACTTTGGTCATTTCATCAGGTTGCGCCATAATCGCACCATAAATATCACTTGTGGAAAAATCCAAAAATATACCAGTGCCTTTACTCTTAGACATCAGTTCACCATTGACTGGATTTTCCATCAAATTAACCGCTACCACAAACTTCTCTTTATTCTTTAATTTTTTTAAAAGCGTTCTACCCATTAAAGCATTAAAAATTTGATCAGTGCCACAGAGCTCAACATCAACATCCATCGCTATGCTATCATAGCCCTGCATTAAAGGATACATAAATTCATGTAAATAAATTGGTTTTTCTTCTTTCATTCTTTTTTCAAACATATCACGTTCAAGCATCTGTTGAACGGTAACCTTGGAAGCTAAGCTAACCACATCTTCCATTGTTAATTTTGCTAACCAATCATGATTATATAATACTTTAGGCGGATTATTCTTAGCTGAGAAATCCATCAGCGGCTTAATTTGTGCCAACCAACTATTAACATTTTTTACAACATCATCTCTTGTTAATTGTGACCGAGCCGTCTCTTTGCCAGAAGGATCACCAATTCTAGCGGTAAAATCACCAATTAGAACAATCACTTCGTGTCCAAGTTGACGAAATTCTTCCAGTAACATGTAATTTTTGGCATGACTTAAATGAAGGGCAGTAGAAGTTGGGTCAGCGCCAATATATATACGGAGTTTTTCATTTATTAACTTATCTTTAAACTCCTTTTCTGTGGGCAGAATTTGTTTAATGACTCCCCTTTTTAAAATTTCTTCTACTTTTTTTGTTTTTTCTTGAATGTCCATATATTTATTCTTGAATTTGATATGATTAATAAAAATTATAAATGTTAAATTCTCTCAACTATTTTAAAATCCTTTCTTAAAACTTGGTCATTCTCATCAAACAGGAAATAAGCTCTAAATTTCTTGTTTTTCAAAAAAGACGGTAACCAATATATATCATCAGACCACATCTTATTATAAAGAATTTCTTTATCCGCGTTTTTTCATTCCCAGAAGAATCTTCTCGTAAGAGCGCACAATTATTAAGGTTAGTTGTTTTTTCATTCGTTTTAGGTTGCTAAACTATTTTTAAATTAATATTATTAATAATTCTACACCAACATTAAAATTAAATAATAAGGAATATAATATAGCGTTTGGCCATTTATTTTCTTTTTAGCTAACTCACTTTTCGTCACAATAACTCCATATTCTAATTTTTTATTATCCATATAATTTGTAATAACAGATAAACTCTTTAAACTAATACTATCGGAAAATTTAACCTCTACTGCCAATATCTTTTCTTTTTCTAAGACAATAAAATCAATTTCTTTTTGTCCTTGGCGCCAAAAACTAATAGTTTCACTTATTTTATCTCCACCATACTTTGATTTTAAAATATTATAAACAATGTTTTCAATAATTTTACCAAAAACCTGAGGCACCTCATCAAAATGATTCTCCTTATAATGATTTAAAGCACAAGTAAAATTAACACAAGGGGTATAGAGTTTTTTTAAAGATCGTCCACGCTTTATCAAGGTTTTATGATATTTATAAAGTATTTCAAAAACATAACTTTCCTTTAGATATTCAAAATATTTTTCTAACGTTTTCCTAGCTATTTCTATTTCTCTGCCAATATTCGCTAATTCAAATATAGAGCCTACATTATTTAACAAATGGCTAGTAATTAGCTTAAATTCATTTGTTTTTTCAATGTTAAAAAGACGAATACAATCATCTTGAACCTTACCAAGCACTGATTCAATAATATACTCTTGACGATTTTCTGGTAATGCTAATTTTCTAATCTCTGGGAATTGTCCATTAATTATATATTCCTTACTTAAATTATAAATATTTTTTCCATTATATAAATCAAATTGGCTTAATTTCCCAAAATTACTTGGTAGCTTAAATAAATCGTAAGGCTTAAAAATTTCAATCTTCTCTTTATTAATTTTCAAAAATTCACGAAATGACATCGGTGGTAAATAATAATCAAAAATTCTACCCGCCAAACTTTCCCGGTATTTCCCCTTTAAAAGAACGCTTTGTGAACCAGTAACTATAAATTTAATACGCTTATTTGATAAATCATAATAACGCTTTAATATCGATTGCCAATCTTCAATATATTGAATTTCATCTAAAAAAACATATATTTTTTCACTTTCTTTAAAAGTTAAAGCCGGTTTATTAATCACTTCTTTAAAATAAAAAGATAAAACTTCATCCAGAAACTCTGCTTTTTGTATTTGGCTGGAATAATCAAAAAGAAAATAGAAAATATTATTGGGATTAACCTTTTTATCAACCAAAAGCCAAGAGATTAATTGTTTTAATATCGTGCTTTTCCCGACACGCCTTAGACCTATAATATTCAATATTAAAGAATGCTCTAAATTGTTCTTAATAACAGAATAAAGTTCTCTTTTAGGAAAACTTTTTTCTGGAATCAAATACTCCCCATCTTTCCACCAAGGATTTTTTATTTCTAAATCTAGCCTTTTTATCATATACAATATATTTTCAGTATACTTAAATATGTATTTTAAGTATATCAAACTACTAATATATTGTCAATTTTAAAAAATATCTAATATTAAATAAATATTTAAAATAATTATTTAAAAAAACAATAACTTAACCTAAATTTATAACTAATTTATTAATTAAAAAAATACAAAAAATAATAGACAATTATTAGGTTAGTTGTTTTTTTATTAATTTTAGGTTGCTAAACTATTTTTAAATTAGAAAGATATTTTAATTTCTATCTTAATTCTATATAAATTAAGACTATTTCTTAGTCATAAAGATTAAAGTTCATCTAGAATGACCTTATCTTTAAATCTACCCCTTTCTTCTGCTTTTTTGTTTCGAATTTTTTCAATCTCCTTTTGTTTAAATCCTCTATACTCTACAATCGCTTTAAACACTTCAAGAACATCAATCAGCTCCTCTATACTTTCGTTATCTTTAAATTCATTAACCTCTTCTAAAAGTTTTTCTTTAAGTTTTTCCCAATATTCCTTTTCATCCGCAATATGATAAATTGGATTACCTCCTTTTTCAAGAATATATTTTGGAATTTTGTCGCGAACGAGTTTATTGTATTTCATAAATTTACTATGCCTCTATGCTCTACAACATTTCTTGATTTTCAATGGTATCCCACGGGATTATTCCAATGAAATAATCTGAATTCCTTTTTTCTTAATTTCTTCTTTCGGCCAGAATAATTGATCAATCTTAAAACATCCAACATATGTTACCTTCCTTTCAGCCGTTCTTCCTGTATATTCTTCCGTTTCAGGATCCCGCTCTTCTAATATGAGTGTATCTCCTTCTTTGATATTAAAATCATTGAGACGAAGCTCATATTTTTTCTTTCCAGAAGCTACTGCGTCAAAATATTCTGGCCAAATTTTTTTCTTTATTATTGCCATATTATTTGCCACAACATTTCTTATACTTCTTGCCACTACCGCAAGGACAAGGATCATTGCGTCCTACTTTTTTACCCGACTCATCTCTTGCTTTCTCAGACACTAAATCAATCGTATTTCTCTCCCCTGCTTGTTTTTGCATTTCTTTTTGGGCACCAGAAAATTGTAAATTAGCAGCCTGTGTTTTATTGGCAAAATCCTTTAAGGCCTTACTTTCGGCTTGTCTTTTAGCTGCCTCGGCCAATCCTTCTGCAGTTTTAAAGATAGAATAAGCTACATTTTTATTAATTAACCCTAAAAGCTCTTGATATAAGCGATATGACTCTTTTTTGTATTCAACCAGGGGATCTCTTTGGCCATAACCGCGTAAACCAATACCACGACGCAGATAATCAATGGTTTCAAGGTGCTCCACCCATAACTGATCAATAGAACGGATAAGAATTCCTTTTTCTATTTCCTTAAACTTCATGCCCCCTTCTTTAAATAATTCTTTTAATAGATTATAGCGTTCTTCAGTCTCTTTTTCTAAATAAATAATAATACTTTTTCTAATATCTTCACATTTACCATTTATTTTTGCTAAATTGATCAACTCTTCTTTTAATTCTTCGCTAGCTGAAAAAACTGTGCGCATAGTTTCATATATCTCTTGAATATTCCATTCTTTTACATTCTCTGCTGCTGTATGAAAACTAACAACACTATTTATTTCATCTTTTAACATGGTTAAAATTATATCAGATAAAGTTTTTTCTTGATTTTCAGACTCAGCTTCTTCCTTTTCTTCACTTATTTCAATAATTTCCCGACGCCAATTATATATTGCCATTCTCTGTTTATTGATAACATCATCATATTCCACTAAGTGCTTTCTAATATCAAAATTATTGCCTTCCACCTTTTTTTGAGCGCTTTCAATAGATTTTGAAATCATTTTATTCTCAATTGGCATATCAGCCGGAACATTCAAAGTTTTCATTAAATTTTTCATTCTATCACCACCAAATATCCGCATCAGGTCGTCGTCAGTTGAAACATAAAATTGGGAAGAACCAGGATCACCCTGGCGTCCGGCACGTCCACGCAATTGATTATCAATACGTCGAGCTTCATGACGCTCAGTACCAATTACATGAAGACCTCCTAGAGCACACACTTCCTCTTGCTCTTTTTTATTTGGAGGATTACCGCCTAAAATAATATCAACACCACGTCCAGCCATATTAGTAGCTAAAGTAATAGCGCCTTTGCTGCCGGCTTGAGCGATTATCTGAGCTTCTTTTTGATGATTCTTAGCGTTTAACATCTGTGGATCCAATCCTTCGCGTGCCATCATATCCATTAAAATTTCATTTTTTTCAATAGAAATCGTGCCAACAAGGATGGGTTGGCCTTTTTTATTTCTTTCCTTAATATCGCGGATAACCGCCTTAAATTTATCTTCTCCAGTTCTATATATTAAATCATTTAAATCTTTTCTGATGTTAGGTTCATTAGTAGGAATAATAATGGTATCTAGATTATATATCTTATGGAATTCTTCAGCTTCGGTAGCGGCTGTACCGGTCATGCCGGACAATTTATTATACATACGAAACAAATTCTGAAAAGTAATTGTCGCCATGGTTTGTGATTCTTTTTTTACCTCTACCCCCTCTTTAGCTTCAATTGCTTGATGCAAACCCTCACTATAACGTCGGCCCGGCATCAAGCGACCAGTAAATTCATCAACTATTATTATTTCCCCGTCTTTTACCACGTAATCCTTGTCACGCTTAAAAAGTACCCGGGCCTTTAAAGCTTGCTCCAAATGATGAACTTCTTTGACTCCGCCTTCAACATAAATATTACCCATACCTAAAAGTTTCTCCACCTTAGAAATACCACCTTCAGTTAAAGTGGCGGCTCGCATTTTCTCGTCAATATTATAATCCTCTTCTTCGTTTAACTGTCCCACTAAACGAGAAAATTTGGCATAACGGTCGCCAGATTCTTCAACTGGCGCGCTGATAATGAGAGGGGTCCTAGCTTCGTCAATTAAAATTGAATCAATTTCATCAACAATGGCATAGTGAAACGGACGTTGAACAGTCTGTGCTAGAGAATAAACCATATTATCACGTAAGTAATCAAAGCCGAATTCATTATTAGTACCATAAGTAATATCGCAATAATAGGCTTCTCGCCGGGAAATACGGCGAAAGTTTTTTAATCTTTCATCGAATTGATCTTCATCTATATAGTCCGGATCATAAATATAGGCACTATTATGAACAATGACACCAACGGAAAGTCCTAAAGCATGATATACTGGAGCCATCCAGCCGGCGCCGACACGAGACAAATAATCATTAACCGTCACTAAATGTGCCCCTTTACCTTCTAAAGAATTTAAATAAAGAGGTAAAGTTGCCACTAAAGTTTTACCTTCACCGGTTTTCATTTCCGCTATTTGACCACGATGAAGCACAATACCGCCTATTAATTGAACGTCATAATGGCGTTGACCCAAAATTCGTTTAGCTGTTTCCCTAACTACAGCAAAAGCTGATGGCAAAATATCATCTAAACTAACACCAGTTTTCAAGCGATCCTTAAATTCACTGGTTTTATTTTTTAACGCTTCATCACTTAATTTCTGATATTCTAATTCTAAATTGTTTATTTTAGCAATTAAAGGCTGTAAGTTTTTTATTACTTTTTTATTAACATCAGGAAATAGTTTACTGATAATATTCATAATTTTAAATAATTTTTCTATTTAATAACCAAAAAATAACCAAAAAAACGGTTCTAAAGTAAAATTAAATTTATTATTTTATTTTTCTTCTTCTCCTATCTTCCAATTTATCTTTATGTCTTTTAATTACTACTTCTAAATGATCTTTCACCTTATCTATCGCCTTATACATGTCTTTTTCTGTTTTTTCCACGCGTAGCATGTTATGAGGAACTTGAATATTGGCTTCAGCCCGGAAAATCTCTCCTTTATTCTGCTTACCAACAGATTTCTCAATTTCAAAATCAAAATTTATAACCTTTACTTTATTACCTAAATATTTTTTCAACATATTCATTTTTTCTATTATATATCCTTTAAGAGCAAGGGTTAGTTCTAAATTTGAGGCTTTGACGTTAATACGCATATTATTAAATCTAATCTATTATCATCTTAATTATAGCACTTTTCTTCTGACTTACATAAACAACTTAAAATAATTTCACAATATCTTTATAAGTAATAAAAATAACCAAAGCGATAAGGAGAATGAAGCCAATATTATGAACAACTGCTTCAACATTCCGGCGTATTGGCTCCCCTTTTAACTTCTCAACTAAAAGAAAAAGGATTCTTCCACCGTCTAAAGCGGGAAAGGGTAATATATTGATAATCGCCAAATTCAAAGATAATAAGGCAACAAATTGAAGAAGATAAACAAATCCTAAACGGGCTGCCTGGCCAGTGATGGTAGCAATACCTACTGGACCGGCAAATTCTCCTCCTACTGGTTGCCCAGAAACTAAGTTACTAATTAAATTACCAAAAGCTATTACTATTTCTTTCAGCATCCAGCCGGTCAACTTAGCCCCTTCCCAAAAGGAACCTAAAAAAGGATAACTAACTGTACCAGCAGCCATGATTCCTACGCCGATAATCGCTCTTCCAGCTTTATTTTCCTGCGGAGAAACAATTAAAGAACGCTCTTCACCTCCATCTAAAATTAAAAGTTCAACCTCTTCTCCTGCATCTGCGATAAATGATTGAACATCTTCTTCTAAAGCAACTTCTCGGCCATCAACTCTAAGAATAAAATCGCCTGCTTTCAAACCAGCTTGTTCGGCTGGGGAATCAGGTAAAACCTCCATTATCGCTACTCGAGCTTCACTAACACGAGCATTTTTACCCAAATCAGCGGTTGATTGGGGTAAACCAAGCATATAACCAAGGGAAAAAAGCAACCAGGCCAAAACTACATTCATAATAACACCAGCGGAAAGAATTAAAACTCTTTGCCATATCTTTTTAAAAGCAAAGCTATCTTCGTCATTCTTCCCCTCTCCATTTTCCCCTTTTATCTTTACAAATCCGCCGATAGGTATCCAATTAATGGAGTAAATAGTGGATTTCTTAGCTGGAATATCTTTTTCTTTAGAACTTTTTTCCAAGCTCTCATAAGAAGTTTTGCCTAAAATTTTACGCCACTTGCCAAATTTGTTTTTATAAAATCCAAAAACCCGGGGCGGAAAACCAAAACCGAATTCATCAGCTCGCACACCTAGACGCCGAGCAGTATAGAAATGTCCCAATTCATGAACAAAAACTAATACTGACAAAACTAAAATAAAGACTATAATCGTCAAAAACATGAAATTAAAAGTTAAAAAGTTAATAAAAAATTAATTAATCTATCAAACAGCTATTTATATCTCCATGACATCTTTTTCTTTATGATCACGAATATTTTTCAATTCTTCATTTTTCTCAGCGGAATATTCATCCAATTCTTTGATAAAACGAAATTTATCATCTTCACTGATTTTTTTTTCTTCAAAAGCACTTTCCACAGTACTTTTAACAACATCACGCGCCTGGCGTAAAATTATCCTGGTTTTTTCCATTTTTTCATTCAATTTTTTAACCAGCTCCCTACGGTTCTCTTCGGTTAATGGCGGAACAGTTAAGCGAATTTTATCACCGTCGTTTATTACTCCTAAACCCAGCTTAGCATCCGTAATTGCCTTCTCAATATTTTTTATCACATTCTTATCAAAAGGAACAACTAAAATATTCTTAGTATCGGATACGGTAATACTAGAAATCGCGTTTAAAGGATTTAATACGCCATAAGCATCGACTTTAACGCCTTCTAAAATCGCTGGATTGGCTCGGCCAGTCCTGATAGTGGCTATTTCATTCTTAAAGAATTCAATCGCCTTATCAAAATCAATTTGCTTGTTTTGTAAATATTCATTCATAATCTTGTATCTTATTATTTATTTTAAATTAAATTACTTTAGCTTGGCTGTCCCTAAATACAGATTATTAGGATTTTTAAAATCAACTAAAAGTTCACTCCCTGCCCGTTTAGTCGGTAGTTTTTTAGTAGACCAAGTAATACCGCCATCAACGGAACGAAAGAAAACAGTATTAGTAACATAAAAAATATTATCAGAATTTTGCGCATCAACCGCTAAGGCATTTATTACTGCATCTTTTTCCGGAGGGATAAGCTTAATTTTTTCCCAAGTAATACCGTTGTCAGGCGAGCGTAGAATAGTCTGATTAGTAGCAATAAATATCTGGCCGTCTTGAGATATTACGAAATCGCGAAAAGTGTTACCTAAATCATAATCTTTCAATACCGGATTCAAATCTGTCCAATTAGAAACTACAAAACTTTTTTCTAAAGAAACCGGATCATTAACATCGGTAGTAGAACTAGAGATGAAGCTATAAATTTTATTTCTTTCTGAAGCAACAAAAGCTAAACGGCTGTCCAAAGGCGACAGGATAAGCCGGGAAATACCTTCATTCAGACGATATATAGTCCGCCAGGAAGATCCTTTATCTATGCTTTTTATTATCTCGCCTCGGGAAGTACCAATATAAATATTGCTCGGATTATAATGATCAATAGCGATGGTTTCCACTCTCACTTCCAGATTATTATCATAATAAATCTGGCTCCAAGTACGGGAACAATCGTTTGAGCGATATAACCGGTTGGAAATAGCCGTATAAATCAAACATTTATTTTCAGGATCAACCTCAACATCATTTACTTTTTCTTCCGGTAAATTCTTTACCTTCACCCAACCATCTAAAACAATATTATAGGTATAATACAGACCATTATTGCGACTAGCTAAATATACAGCTAGATTATCTTGGGGATCAAAAGCCATCATATTAACATTAATATTTCTGATATTTTTCGGGTCGTCAGGAGATGCCATCGCTACTGCTTCTTGCCAAGAATTGCCGCCGTCAGCAGATAAGAAAACACTACTATCTATACTATTATCAGAAGGGCTAGTAGATATAGAACAAGCTGAAAACAAGAAAGAGCCGATAATAAGTAAAGTAAAAAAAGTTAGGCCTTTGACTGATTTTTTAAATGAAAGCACAGTCATATGTTTTTATTTATATTATAATTTTATAGATTAATAGCTAATTGTTCTAAAACTAAATAAGGATTGACACTAGCGGATAGATATTCCCGGGCCATTGCCGCCAATTTAAAGCGTTCTAAAAGAAAAATTGGCACTTTGTTTGAGAAAGAATCGCTCCCTGTTTGATTTAACCGCACCAGCGCTTTTTCTAGATCAGCTTTGAGGGCAGAATGCTGTATTTTTTCTGGTTGATTGAAATAAAGTAAAAGAAGATCACGCCACAATCCTTCTAGAATCATTATTATTTCTTCTGCTCCGGAAACTGCCGCCGGACTATAGGTTTTATCACTAAATATACGACTTAACTCTTCCAGGCGTTTATTAACATTAAAAATTAAAAATTGCAATAAAATCGCCGCTTTTTTATTATATTCATCATAAGCAACCGGATCTTCCAAAAACTTCACTGCTTTAAGAGGACGACCTAAAGACAAATTAGCTAAATCCTTAGCTAAGGAGCGCTTAGCGCCATGTTCTTCTATTAAATAATTATAGATGGTTTCAGCTGGTACTGGCTGAAAATACAACTTCTGCCCACGGGATAAAATAGTCGGCAATAGATTATCTTCATTGTTTGCCAGCAAGATGACGATTACCTTGTCTTTAGGCTCTTCCAATGTCTTAAGTAGGGCATTCTGAGCTTCTTGAGTGAGTTTCTGTGCTTCTTTAATTATACCAATTTTATAGGAATTTAAAAACGAGCTTAAGCTTAAAATTTTTATCAAATCTCTAATTTGAGCAATAGAAATCACCTTTTTATCCTTTTCCGGCTTGATAATATGCAAATCAGTATTAAAATTGCTTGCTTCCTCTAAAGAAACAGCCATTAAATTGCGAGCAAAGGCCAAGGCAATGGTGGATTTTCCTAAATCATCGGGTCCTAAAAAAATATAGGCACCAAAAGGATCTCTCTTGCTTACCACTTGACGCAAAAACGCAATTGCTTTTTCATTGCCTATCTGTGGCCATTTTATCTCTAACGCTTTCATAAAATAATTATATCACAGTATACTAAAATAGCATAAAAATCATTGATTTTTCAAGAACCGATTATTTAAATCCGTCAATTGATTCTTCTAACATTTTTTAAAGACTGCTAAGTATGACAACTTGATAAAATCTTATAAACTTCAATAATTATTAGCTCTTGTAGTATTTATAGGATATGGTATAATATTTATATTAATTCCTATAAATATATGAAACAAGCAGAAATAACACAAAAATTAAATAATTTGCTAATATTTAATAAGAAATATTTAAAAATGTTAGAAAAAAAAGAGGATACCTTAAACGCTAACATTAAATATTGGCTAAAAAATAAAAGTCTAATTGCCTTAAAAAGTGGTAGTTATATTTTAAGATCAAAATATGAAAAAGAAACAAATAAAGATTTATATCTTGAATATTTAGCTAACCAATTAATAAAACCTTCGTATCTTTCGCTGGAGTATGTCTTAGCTAAATATCAATTACTAAGCGAGCCAGCTAGAAGTATTACCTCTATCAGCACTAAACAAAGTCGTGTTTTTGTTAATGAGCTTGGCACATGGCGCTATTACACAATGCCTAAACGTTTAATAACTGGCTACCGATCAAAAAGTTTCAAAGGGCAAACTGTTTTAGAGGCAACAAAAGCAAAGGCCTTATTTGATTTTTTATATTTAAGACTAAGAAGATCAAGTATAATAAACATAGAGAGTCTAAGATTGAATCTGGAGAATATGCAAAAAAAAGACTGGCAAGAATTTTTTCGCTATCTCGATACAATGCCTAGTAAAAAATGGAAAAATTTAAAAATAGAAATCAAAAAATATGCTTAAAGAAAAACTTCAAGAACTAGTTTCAAAATATCGTGAACAAAACTGGCCAGACTTTGTAATTAAGAATGCTCTTAAAGAGTACCTTCAATTCCCTGTTCTTTCATTTCTTTATAGTAAAGAAAAATATCAAAATTTTATTTTTATGGGCGGCTCCGCCCTAAGGATAGTTCATAATTTACCACGACTATCAGAGGATCTGGACTTTAATTTAAAACTTGATGACTACCAATCCTTAGATATGAACAAATTAGGAGAGGAGATATCTCTTTACTTTAAAAATGACCTTCTGTTAAAAATTAACTACACAGCTCGAGAAAAGAAAGCTCCGGGCCCTGAAAGGTTATATTTAAAATTTCCCACCTTAAAGAATTTAGGACTTTCTAAAGGGGGAGATGAAAGTGATTTTCTCTATGTCAAAATAGAACCTCAAGTAGAAGATTTTAAAAACCCAGAATATCAAATTACACCTATTTCTCAATTTGGCTACAATTTTTTAGTTAAAACATACAACTTAAAATTTTTGATGACTGGAAAGTTAAATGCTATTTTTGAAAGAAAATGGTTTAAAGGTGATAATGACGAAATTGATATAAAGGGACGTGACTACTACGACTTGTATTGGTATCTAAAAAATAATGTTGAGCCAGACTGGCAAACTTTAAATGAAAAATTTAATATTAATAACTGGAAAGATTTAAATAAATCTCTAAAGATAAAAATTGAAAAAGAAGTTAGTGCTAAAAAATTAATTTTTGATCTAGAAAATTTCTTTCCAGAGCAAAAATTTATTTCTGACTTTTGTTTAAATTATAAAAATATAATAAACCCTTATTTGGAAAACAAGTAATAAAAATTTCACCTAAATTAGCGTGCTCTTAATTGATTTTTCAAGCGCTAGCTGTTATATTTTAGCTATGGGAAGCAGACAGAAAAAAACTATTTTACTCCTTGGCGATATCCTGGCTCTTGTCAGCGCTTTAGCGCTCTCTTTATATATACGTTATGGAGCCGAAGAATTCAGTATTAAATTCAGCCTACACTGGCCGCGTTTTGTTTTTATATTCTTCACCTTCATAGTTTCTCTCTATATCAACCAGCTTTACGATTTAAATATTAGAGTAAGAAGTGGACGTTTTTTACGCCAGACTATAAATACTTTAATTTCTGCCGGCTTAGTATCTGTCATTTATTTTTATCTTAGTATCTCTTCTGATATTTCTCCTAAAACAAACTTAGCAATTTTTATCGGTATTTTCCTAGTCCTATTTTATACTTGGCGCTTCATTTTCCAAACTTTAAGCAGTCTTAAAGCTAAAACTGGATTAGCTATAATTGGTAATAACGAAAAAACTGAAATTCTAAAAACTGAATTAATTAAAAATCCCGGTGCCGGCTATCAATTAGAAATGGTAATAAAAAGTCGGGAAGATTTTTCCGAATTAGCTCGCCAAATCGCTTCCGGAAAAATAAAAACTATAGTACTATGTGATGATTTCGGCTCAGCTACTATTGGCCCCTTCCTATTATCTCTTCTCTCCTACCAAATAAACATCATGAATTATCCTGATTTTTATGAATTTATTACCAATAAAATTCCAGTAGAGGCTCTGGGCACTGATTGGTTTTTGGAAAACCTAAAAGAAGGTAAAAGAAATTACTTCCAATTCGTAAAGCGTGTAATTGACTTGTCAATTTCCTTTTTTATCTTCTTAATCACCCTACCTCTTTGGCCCTTTATTGCCCTTATTACCAAATTGGAAAGCAAGGGGCCAGTGTTTTTCAAACAATCAAGGTTAGGGCACCAAGGTAAAAAATTTACCATTATTAAATTCCGCACTATGAAAACAAAAAATAATGATCAAAGCTTAACCGAAGAAAAAGATTGTCGTATCACCAAATTTGGCAATTTTTTAAGAAAGGTCCGATTAGACGAGCTTCCCCAGACTATAAATATTATTAAAGGCGAAATGAGTTTCATTGGTCCCCGGCCGGAAAGGCCAGAATTAGCAGAAAAGCTGGAAGAATCAGTCCCTTTCTATAATATTAGATTAATAGTAAAACCAGGCCTCTCTGGATTGGATCAAGTTTCAGGAGAATATCATTCTCCCACCAGAGAAGATACTCTTAAAAAACTGCAGCACGATCTCTTCTATATTAAAAACCGCTCTATGTTTCTAGATTCAATTATTGCCTTGAAAACGATAGCGGCTATCCTCAAGGGATATGGAAGATAAAAATAATTTTTATACTATATTAATATTTTAAGTAAGAATGAAGAAAAAAATAATGAAAATAATAAAAAAAATAGTTAAGAAGACTCTCCCTTTTAAAAAAAGAGTAAAATTTTATTGGCGAACCGAATGTATCAAACAAGCTATATCTTCTCCATATAATATTGTTCGCGATAAAACTAGCCAAATAACAGCCAATCAGTTTAATAATTATATAAGTAAATTAAGTAAAGAAGAAAAAGAAAAAAAAATAAGAAAATTGAAAGCTAATCTTAATAAAAAAAGTCAAGAAGAAATAGATAGATTCCTTCATCATCAAGAATATATTTTTACTCATAATCTTATAGAGCAGGAGAAACTGTTTAGTGAAGAAGAATGGAAAGAACAAGAAATTAGCAATAAAGAATCAATCTCTGTACAAAAAAAAATAAGAAAATTTAATCTATCTCATTATATAATTGAATCTTTCTACGGAATAAGCGGACTAAGATGGCTGCCGGAAGATAAGAAACAATCTTTGCGAGCTGGAATATTTTTAGATATTGGTGCTTTTGATGGTGATTCCGCTTTATCTTTCTATTACAATTTTTCTGCTAAAAAAATATATGCCTTTGAGCCGGAATTTTATAATTTTAGGAAACTAAAAAAAACTAATGAAATTTTAGGAAATAATATTATCAAGCCAATAAAAAAAGGTATTTCTAACAAATGTTTTCAAACAAAAATATCACATAAAGGTACTATGTCTAAAATAAATGAAAACAAAGGAGAAGAAAATATAGAAATAATAACTATTGATAGATTTGCAGAAGAAGAAAACATAAATCATATTGATGTTATAAAAATAGATATAGAAGGCGAAGAAACTAATGCTCTTTTGGGTGCAGAAAATTTAATAAAAAAGGATAAACCAACTTTAGCTATATCTATTTATCACAATCCACAGGATTTTTTTGAAATCAAACCCTGGCTGGAAAAACTTGTTCCAGAATATAAATTCATCATTAAAAAAGCTAATCCCTATTCTTTAAATCATGAGTTAATGCTTTTAGCTTATATATAAAAACTAATGTTAAAAAAAATCTATAAAAAAATATTTCCGGATAATTATTGGCATCGCTTTCTAAAAAAGGAATGCCTAAATATAAAAAGTGTTTTAGATCTAGGATGTGGGAATAATTCACCAATTCAATTTACAAATGTTAAATATTCAGTTGGTGTAGATAATTTCTCTCCATATATAAAATCAAGTCAGGAAAAATCGATTCATTCTCAATATATTAAATCTAATTTAATTAACCTAGAGATTAAAGATAAAACATATGACTTGGTTCTTTGCTCAGAAGTAATTGAGCACCTAAAAAAAGAAGATGGGCGTAATTTAATAAAAAAAATGAATAATATTGCAATAAAAAAAATTATTATTACTACACCCAATGGTTTTCTTGAACAAGCCGAATTTGATGGAAATTCAATGCAAAAACATCTCTCAGGGTGGACAATACAAGAATTAAAAAAACTAGGTTTTAAAGTATATGGAATTAATGGTTTAAAATTTATAAGAAATAAAAATGGTTTTATCATTTATAAACCAAAATATTTATGGAAATTTTTTTCCGATATTACTAAACCAATAACGTATTTTTTTCCAAAATATGCTTGTCAATTATTTACGGTTAAAAAATTATGAAAAAAATGCTTCCCAAAATATCTGTTATTATTCCAACCTATAATAGTGAGTACTCTTTAGGTAAAGCTATTAAAAGTGTTTTAAATCAAACATTTAAAAATTTTGAACTAATAATAATTGATGACGGCTCTACTGATAACACTAAAAAAATTGTAAAACAATTCAAAAAAAATGACATAAGAATAAAATATTTTTGGCAACATAATTCAGGCGGAGCTGCTAATCCTAAAAATAACGCCATTCCTTTATGTTCTGGACAATATATTGCATATTTAGATCATGATGACGAGTGGATGAGTAAAAAATTAGCTCAACAACTTGCCCTGATTGAATCCGAACCCAATATTGGAATAGTAACTTGCTATAGCTTAATTAAAATTAATAAAAATAAGGAAATTATACATAAAATAAAACCACTTCAAAATTTTGAAGATTTTTTAAATAATCCTTCAGATTATATATTTTCAAATAGCAGCGTTATAATGCCAAAAAAAGTAATAGAAGATGTCGGCAAGCGAGACGAAACTTTAAAAATATTGGAAGATTTTGATTATTTTATTAGAACTATCCAAAAGGGGTATAAAATTAAATTTATTAACGCACCTCTTTTAAAATATTACTATCATAACGATAACTTAAGTAAAGATAAAAGAAGAATTTTAGATTATGAACTTTTTTTAAAAAAACACAAAAAATTATTTCTAAAACAAGGAAATTACACTCGTGCAAATTATTTTCGTCACTTTGGAACAGTACAATTATTAAACGGGGAAAAAAAAGAAAGCATTAAATATTTTTTTCAAGCCATTAAAACTAAGCCGAATTTAAAAAACATAACTACATTTTTTATTTCTTTGATTCTAAGCAAAAAATTATACGAAAAAATACTTAATTTAAAAATTCGTCTAGCAATAAAATAATGATATTTTCAATAATCATTATAAATTACAAAACACCGCAACTAACAATTAACTGCGTCAAGTCAATATTATCTTTACCTAACCCAGAAAATAAAGAAATCATTATAATAGATAACGCCTCAAAAGATGGCAGTGTAGAAAAATTAGAAAAAGAATTTGGAAATAAAATAAGATTAATAAAAAATAAAATAAATTTGGGCTTTAGTGGCGCCAATAATCAAGGGGCTGCTTTTGCTAAAGGAAATTTTATTTTATTCTTAAATAGCGATACGATAGTAAATAAAGATATTTTTTCCAGTTGTGTTGATATCTTTAAAAACGACAAAAAAGTAGGAATAATATCGCCGAGATTAAAACTCCCAAATGGAGAAAATCAAAAAAAAGTTTTTGGCAAATTTCCAACTTTAATTCGTCTAATAACACAAAGAACAAAAAAAGACCCAAAAATAAACTATAACAATAAGATCTATGAAACCGATTGGGTTAGTGGTTGCGCTTTAATGATAAGACAAAAATTATTTAAAAATATTAAAGGCTGGGATGATAATTATTTTTTATATTATGAAGATATAGACTTATGCAAAAAGGTAAAAGAAAAAAATTATAAAATTATAGTAAATCTAAAAACAAACCTTATACATCTTAACGGACAAAGTTTAAAAATTAATTCAAAAAAGAAAGAAATATACTATAAATCCCAAAACTATTATTTTAGAAAACATAATGGAATTATTATTGAATATTTAATAAAAATATTTAGATATTTTGGTTTATTTTTAAAAAAACTAATTTAATAATTTCACTAATAATAAATAAAAATATAATATACCATAATATTAAAGGATGTTAAATAAAAAATATAAAAGTTAGCAATCTATGAAAATCGCTATCAATGCTATACCATACAGTAGATGGTCAGGTATAGAGGTTTTTCTCTTCCATCTCCTTAAATTTTGGCCACATAACAAACATGATGAAATAGTTATTTTTGCTAACCAAAAATCAGCTAAACTATTTTTTCCTCTTCCTAAAAATATCAAAACAAGAATTATTCAATTTAAAAAAACAAGCCGCTTAAGGCTTTTTCTTTTTCAACAAATAAAACTTCCTTTTATACTAAAAAAAGAAAAATTTGATATCATATTCTGCGCATCTTTAATAACTCCTTGGTTATTTTCTAAAAAAATAATTACCATACACGATGCAGCCCCCTTTGTTTTAAAAAATGAAACTAGTTTTTGGGGAAAGATATTTTGGAAAATAAATCTATTTTTCTCTCTTCTTTCAAGTCTAAAAATAATAACTGTATCTAATTTTTCTAAAAATGAACTAGTTAAACTATTAAAAATAAAACCGGAAAAAATAGAAATCATATCTAATGGATTTCCCACTATAGAAAATAGCTATGAAAAAAAAGAAAAAGATAGAAAATACTTAGTTACTATCGGAAACGCCAGGCCAAGAAAAAATTTAGAAACATTATTCAAAGCTCTTAATATTCTAAAAAAAGAAAATATTAATTTGAAACTTGTTATAATAGGTAAAATGGATAAAAGAATGAAAAAATTAGAAAAAAAATATTCTTCTTTTGATATAAAATTTACCGGATTTATAAATGATAAAGAAAAATATAAAATAATAAACAATGCCTATATTTTAATATTTCCTTCTCTATATGAAGGTTTTGGCATACCTATCTTAGAAGCCGGCATTTTAAAAACTCCGGTTATTTGCTCTGACATCCCTTCTTTTAAAGAAGTGGCGGGAGATAGCGCTATCTTTTTCAATCCTAAAAACATCGAAGAATTATCAAATAAAATAAAAAGGATAATACAATCAAAAATTTTAAAAAAAGAATTAGGCGAAAAAGGTTATTTAAATGCCCAAAGATTTAGCTGGCAAAAATCGGCGGAAAAATTATCAAACATAATTCATCAATATGAAACTCCTCCAAATAAATAAATTATATCATCCCATCATCGGCGGCATTGAGTCGGTAGCCAAAAATATTGCGGAAGGATTAAATAATCGTGATAACTTAACTATGGATGTTTTAGTTTGTCAAAAAAAAGGAAAAAGGAGAATTGAAGAAATAAACAAGATTAAAGTCTATAAATCAGCCTCTTTTGGTAAAGCTTTAGGAATGCCATTATCTTTTGATTTTTTTAAATTATTTTTTAAAATCAGAAAAAAATATGACAAGTTCCTAATACATTACCCCTTTCCTTTAGCTACTTTTTTAACTTTCTTTATTCCTAAAAATAAACTAATAATTTTCTATCATTCAGATATAGTAAGACAAAAATTTTTCCGCACTATTCTTTCCCCTTTTATAAAATACAGCCTAAAAAAAGCTAACAAAATAATAGTAAGCGGCCACAATATTATAAAGTCATCTAAATTTTTAAAAAAACATAACGCTAAATGCGAGATTATTCCCTTTGGTGTTAATTTCCCAATATCAGAAAATGATGAAACGGAGGCTAAAAAAATAAAAAAATTAAATAATAATAAAAGAATTATTTTGGGCGTTGGTCGCTTAGTCTACTACAAAGGATTTGAATATGCAATCAGAGTAATGAAAAATATTGAAGCTAAGTTAATTGTAATTGGTTCTGGGCCAGAAGAAAAAAAACTAAAAAATTTAATAGCATCTTTAAATTTAGAAGAAAAGGTAGAAATATTGCAACCGCAAGAAAGCCTAAACCCCTATTTTCTAGCTTGTAGTGTATTTATTTTTCTCTCTTGCGCTAGAAGCGAAGCTTTTGGCTTAGTCCAACTTCAAGCTCTAGCCTATGGCAAGCCAATAATAAATACCTATCTTAATACGGCTGTAGAAGAAATTAGTTTAAATAACATAACTGGTTTCACTGTACAACCTAAAAATACCAAAGAAATAGAATCTGCTTTAAATAAAATATTAAATAATAAAGAGTTATACGATCAATTTAGTAAAAACGCTAAACAAAGATACGAAGAATTATTTACCGCTGATAAATTCTTAAAAAATATAAGAAAATCCTTATTGTAAAATTTTACAACAACTTTTAAATAAGCGGGTTACAAATAAAAAACTAAATTATTAGGAATAAAAATATTTTTTACAACATAAAAATTAGATAATATTAATATTTTATTTAATATAAAATAAAATATTTAACTAAACTAGTCTAATAATCAGTCTAGTTTACAATCATAAAACCAGTCTAAAAAACTCACCTATATTTAAATAAATGAGTTTCTTAACAAACTTTATTTACAATAACTTAGTAGGGAGAATATAATCATCTGCTTCTTTTAACAAAGACTGACAAAAATTTAGATAATAATCAGACTCTCTTTTTGATATTATAACACCTCCAGTATATAAATCCCTATTTCTTTTTGACCTCATTTTATTGGCTACCATTTCAATGTTCTCATCTTTAAGTAAATTAGCTAATTTCTCTATTAATTTTATATGATGTCCGGCACGAGACTTAATTCGCAGATTATTATGAGCACAAACGGCCATTCCTGTTTTTACTATCACATTATAACAAGCATAAAAAGCTAACTCTGGCTCCGGAGTCTTGGCTGCTAACTTATAATCTTTATGGGCTGTATCTAAATATTTATGCACCTGCCTTTCAGTATACTCAAACTTCTCAAACATGTTTTTTATATAATTTTTATAGTTTCCCCACTAAACACATTTTCCAAAAAATCATCTTTCTTCTTTAATCTAGCGGCATATTCTTTAAGAGAAAAATCAACTATATTAATTTCCCTCCCCCAACGCTTCTCTAGCTTTAGCATTAATTTACTAACTGTGTCATAGTCAAAGTTTCCTATAAGCAAAAGATCAATATCGCTCTCATCAGCAAAACCACCTTTGGCATATGAACCAAAAATATAGGCTTCATTTAAATTACTTATACCCTTTAAAGTTGAAGCTAGTATTTCTGGTACTCCAAACTTTGCTTCAAATATCCGCTTATATTCTTTAAGTAAAGGAAACTTATCATTTAAGAAAAAATACTTATTTCTCCCCTCTCTTTCGCTCAAGAACAAGCCTTCTTGCTCCAATTCCAACATCTTGCGATGCAGATTCCCCGCATCAAGCTTCAAAGCGTTTGCTAATTCTCTGGTATAGTGTCTTGCCTTAGGATTAAGAAAATAATAGGCTAATATTTTTTTTATAATTTCTGACTTTAAACTTATCATATTGTTGTTGTAATTATTTACATTATATATTGTAAATAATTACAACAATGCTGTCAACAATAGTGATACTTCATATCGAAATTATAATATACATCTCATGAAATGAAATTAAAAAAATAATCAAATAAATACCCTTCTCACCTGATACTTCTCAAACAATAATAGAACCTGCTAATTTAAAAACTCACCTATCTAAATAAATGAGTTTTTTAACAAACTTTATCATCTATTCTTTATATCTTAGGCAATCCTATCCAAATTCCCGCTATTCTGATTATTCTGTCTCATATTAAGGACAAACTTTACATCTAAAGGTACTTCCGCTACCTGATTAAGCTCCCCCTTTTCATTCTTCTGCATAGTCTTGAAAAGATAGGTTCCTTCCGTGGTTAACTTAATCCCATTAATGTTAGCAATTGTTCTTAATCTCTTCTTATTAGCCTCAAACTTAGCAGAGATAACAAATTCTCCCACCTTATCACCTTTGGGATCATGGATTTCAATCACATAGTCTAATTTTCTTTCTTCTTTAGTATCTTCGTCATACCACATATTAACTGCGGCAAACGAAGCAGGCACATTCTTTACTTCTTTGTTCATATCCTCCGGTTGCACAAAGGAAATGGTAAGTTCATCAACCACATCGTGCAAACTTAGAGAATTGCTCATTTGATCGACTACTGCTTTATTACATAATATTGACCAGACGTTTTTCATATGTTTTTAATTATTAATTAATGTTCTTTATTTATTATTATATATTTCTCGTTCTTCGATATTTTTAACTATTTATTTTAATATAGTATTGAATAATTTAGATGAGGAATCGTTAACACTACTAACAGACATCTCCCTATTATCATTTATTGGCATGATAAAGTTTTTAAAAACATTTTCTCCTCCAGCTAACACAAACTTATGGCTCCCTACCACCAAAACAATATTTAAAGCCTTAGCTATACGATGAAGAAGATTAAAGCCAACATTAATTTCCGCATTCTCAATATTTGAAATAATCCGCTGTGTTGTTCCAACAAGAACAGCCAGTGTCTTTTGGCTTAAATTGGCTTTAACACGAGCCCCATATACCTCTTGAGCAATATAAAGCAAAGCACTAATGTCTTTATACATCTCAATCTCTGATTGATTATTTAATTTTGGCTCTATTTTTTTCATACTTTCATTTTTATATATTTAATTAAATTTGTTTGCCCTTGAACAAGCTGAGAATGATATTCTTTTGCTTTCAAGATTTTCTCCTCATAATCCTTATCGACTCTTCTCTTTGTTTGTTTTTCATATTTATAGGGTTTTACGAGAAAGTTATAAATAATAATTTTATCTAAATAACAAACAAAGAATAGTCTTAATAAATAATCAGATATTTTAATCCTCATTTCATACAGCACTGTCTTGTCAAAGCATTGATCAATGTACTTTACATGAGGCATTTTAAGATTACTTCTATTTTCAGACACATAACTTATAACAGAATTAATTTTAAGTTTCCATCTAATTTCTTTTTCAATTACCCCACTTGGCGATAGCAACTCTCCCTCAAGCAATAACTTTATCATGTTCTCCTTTTCTAAGTCTTCTAACTCTAGTAAATATACTTTCATGCTATTAATATTATTATATACCCAATCAGGCATAATGTCAATAATTTAGATATACTTAAATATTACCAAAATAAATATGAACAAAAGATATAAAATATATTAAATTAAAATAATGACCTCCTCCCCGCACTAGCTGGGGCTCGTACGAAGATTCCTGACCAATTAAAAAAACACCCCGCGGGGTGTTCTTAAACTAGTAATAAATAGACTAAATTTCCTTTCTGCTTTTCTTCCAGCCAAAGAAAAAGAGCCAAAGAGGAATAATGGCATAGGAGACAAGAGTTGTTAAAGCGGCACCAATTAAACCCAATTTCGGGATAAGATAGAGGTTGAGTCCGACATTCACTACCATTGCTACCAAATTAACACCAAATATGGCCTTAGTACGGTTCTCAGCCATAAGTTGATTACTTACCCCCGCTCCTAAAAACAGGCCAAAAGAAGACCAAATATAGAGCTGCAAAACCGGAGCAGAAGCTAGGTATTCTATACCAAAAACTAAACTAATAATAGGTTTAGCCAAAAATGAGATTGGTAGCGCTACTAATAAGGCAAAAATCGCCAATAAGGCATATAGATTCTTTAACCTCCCAAAATACATAGTTGCCGCCGTCTTCTTAGCATTTACAATCGCTGGGAATAATGAACCAGCAATTACTCCGGGAATGAAATAGAAAACTTCAGTTAACTTCACGCCCGCCGCATAGATGCCAACCGCTACATCCCCCATTATTCTCCCCACCATTACCTGATCAATCCGGAGATAAATTGTGGCAGCAGCAGCCGAAAGCATCAGCGGCCAAGAATCTCGCCATAATGATTTAGCTAAACCTCTATCAAATTTCCAAGTACTTAACTTATACCCTTCTCGTTTATAGAAATAGACGAGAAATAGCCCTTGCCAGAGAGAATCAAGAACATAGATACCAATTAACCAAATAATACCGGCTCCGGAAAATATTAATACTACTTTCAAAACCGAAGAAGCAAGTGCCGCTAAAAGCTGGGCTTGAATAGCAATTTTAGCTTGCACTTTAGCATAGAAGAAATTACTGATGATAAAGGGGGTATGCAAAATGAAATTCAAAGCATAGAGAATTATCAAAGGCCGGGTCAAATCTGTCGAGTTAGAAAAAAAGAAACTAAAAACTGTTACTAACAAAAAAGCAATTCCCGCCCCTAATAGTTTCAAACGAAAACCAGTCCCCATTAACTTATCATGATCTTCTGGTCTCTCTATTAATTCCCTTCTGATAACACCATCTATTCCTAAAGAACTAACAAAACCGAAGAGTCCGACAAAAGCTACTACATAACTAACAATACCATATTTTTCCGGACCCAAATAACGCGCTATCCAGGCACCAATGAAAAAAGACAAAAGTAAATATAAAATTTGCCCAGAGAACATCCAACCGGTATTTCTAAAATACCGCTTAAAGCCTTCATGGCTTAGAATCCAACAATATTTTTCTGGTAAAAATTTCTCTAATTTGATGAAAAATTTGTCCAGCATGTAAAATGTATTAAAATTTGTTAATTAAACTTAAAATCTAAAAAATATAAATTTAATTGTCTTATTATTCTTTAAATATTAGTCCATAATTATTATATAAAAAGAATAGTAATAAAGCAAAAAATAATTTTCTTTATAAAAAAGAAGTAGTATGGTATGAACTACTTCTATTTTAACTTTCGTCTCCTTCATTATCGGAGTAATAAGGAACAACAAAAAAATAATTTTTACCCTCTTCCGGATAAACAATAGAACTAGTTGGCGTAATGGCGATATGAAGACCATTTTTATTTATACTAGCGATAACAGCTAGTAAACAATCAGATCCATTTTCTTCTTGAAATAACTTTTTTAAAAGAAAAACAACATGGCGATCCTTTTCTTGCAAAAATTTTTGATATTTCAAACAAAAATACCGAATTTGTCCCTTGTTCAAAGCGGCTATCCGATAATTACTCATCAATCGAGAAAAAGCTTGATATAAACTCATTTTCCTGGTTGCCTCATAAACTCTAAGGCCAATCTTTGAACTAGGCAAATCATCACCTCCTAAAATAGATACGGCATCTGCTTCCAAATCTGGTTCTTGCTGCAATTTAATCCGTTGAGCAAAATTTATATGAGGACAAATTCCAGATAGAGATTCAATAACAAAACTTTGCCTTAAACGTCGAAAATAAACATCAACCAAGCGTCCATTTTTTCTCGCCAACCAACGTTCAAATAAAGCAGATATTTCTTGCGACCGGTTAATAATCTCCTGTAGAGTATCGCTCGACAATAAATGCTTTTCTTGCGCTTGTAATATCGTCTTTAAAATAATGTCTGATAATTTTTTAGCTAGCGCTTCTTCTTTTTCCGTGCCAATCTTTTCTTTCATTTTTTTTGCCCACTAATATAGGACTTGTTAAATTACTATATATTTAATTATAGCATAAAAAAAATTAAATTGCTTTTTTTATTTTTCAGTGATAAATTAAAAACGTATGAAAAAAATTATCTGCCTCTATGGCCCGCCCGGTGGCGGAAAAACAACTCAAGTTGACCTTTTGGCTACACGATATAACTTTAGTAAATTCGGCATGGGTGAAAGATTACGCGCTGAAATTGCTTCTGGTTCTAGTTTAGGAAAAAGTATCAAACCTTATATTGATCAAGGCCGACTTATCCCTGATAAATTTATGAAACAGATTATTAAAGAAGCAGAAAAAATATCAAATCAAACCGGATTAGTATTTGACGGTTTTCCCCGCATTATTTCCCAAGCTAAAATGTTAGATGAAACAATCTCTCCTCTAGGGCTTAGAATAAACGCCTTTATTTATTTGTTCCTATCGCCTGAAACTGCTAGTAAACGCATTAAAAATCGAGTAGAAATTAGTAAAGATCGCGAAGATGATTATAATGAAGAAGCAATAAGAAACAGATTTTCTATTTTTGAAAAACAAAATTCTTCTCTGCTTGATTTTTATAGACAAAAAAATCTATTGATAGAAATAAACGGTGAGCTGAGTATTGAGGAGGTACATCAAAAAATAATCACTCAACTAAATCTATAACAAAATTTAGCGATAAAAAATAAAGCCGGTATTTTTAGTACCAGCTTTATGATTATTCCTTAATTTTTCTTTTTCTTTATCTTCCCCTTGACTATTTTAACAGATAATTCTTCAAGCTGTTTATCCTTGACTTCACAGGGAGCACCGGTCATCAAATCTTTTCCCTGGCTATCTTTAGGAAAAGCATATATATCACGAATTGAATTCCAATCATTTAAAACCATTATTAAACGATCCAAACCAGGAGCATTGCCGCCATGAGGCGGAGCACCATAGGAAAAGGCGCTTATCATGGCACTGAAATTTTTATCCACCTCTTCTCGGCTATATCCCGCCACTTTAAAAGCTTCATACATAATTTCCGGGGAATGGTTCCTAATCGCACCAGAAGAAATTTCAAAACCATTTAAAACCAAATCAAACTGATAGGCTAGAATATCTAGAGGATTTTTAGTCTTCAAAGCATCCATTCCTCCTTGAGGCATAGGGAAAGGATTATGTCCGAAATCTATCCGCCCCTCCTCTAGTTCAGAATACTCATACATAGGAAAATCCACTATCCAAACAAAAGCGGCTAAACGATTGTCTTTAAGATTTAATTTACGGGCACAATGTTCTCTCACTGCTCCTAAGGCCTCACAGGATTGACGCCAAGGGCCGGCAATAATAAAGACTAAATCACCATCTTTAGCCTCAACTTTTTTTAATATTCTAGCAATTTTTTCTGCATCTAAAAATTTAACTAAAGAAGAATTAATTTTTTTGTCTTTCAAAATAATATAAAAAAGACCAGGAGCTCCTTTTTGACAAGCAACTTCAATAATTTCATCTATTTCCTTGCGGGAAAAAGCAGCCCCTTTAGGTATATTTATTGCTTTCGCCACCCCATCTTTATTCAAAGCTTTGTCTATAATTTTAAAGCCACAATTTTTTATTAAATTGGAAATATCTTGAATTTCCAAACTAAAGCGAAGATCCGGTTTATCTATGCCAAAGCGATTAATTGCCTCTTTCCAGGGAATTTGTAAAAAGCGGCCATCAGATTTTAATTTAATTATCTTTTTATCGCTAAATTTTTCCGTTAGCTCTTTCAATAAAGGTTCCATAACTTGAAGAATATCATCTTGCTCTACAAAAGACATCTCCATATCCAACTGGTAAAATTCACCATAATGACGATCCATACGGGGATCTTCATCACGAAAGCAGGGTGCAATCTGAAAATATTTATCCAAACCACCAACCATCAATAATTGCTTGAACTGCTGAGGAGCTTGAGGTAAAGCAAAAAATTTGCCGGGATAAAGACGGGAGGGGACTAAAAAATCACGCGCTCCTTCTGGTGAAGAATTAGCCAAAATTGGTGTCTGTATTTCCCAAAAATCTAAACGGTGAAAATAAGAACGAATATAAGTAATTACTTCGTCTTTAGTTTTTAACATATTCTGTAACTTTTTACGGCGCAAATCCAAAAATCGATATTTAAGACGTAAGGACTCATTAGCTTCTTGACTCTTATCTTCATTTAATTCAAAAGGCATCTGTTTGGTACTATTCAGTACCTTAATTTTTTTAATTATTACCTCTATTTCCCCAGTGGCTATTTCCTTATTTATTGTTTCTCTGGGTCGAGCTTCTATCTTGCCTATAATTTGCACTACCCATTCATTACGTACTTCTTGTATAACCTTTAATGTACCTTTATCGCCTACTTCTACATTAAATTTGGCCTGAGTTAAACCATAACGATCGCGCAAATCAATGAAAATAAGGCCACCTAAATCGCGGTAACTATTTATCCAACCAGATAAAATTACTTCTTGTCCAATATGTCGAGAGTTTAATTCACCACAAGTATGAGTTCTTAACATAGAATTATAATGATTTAATCTTTCTATTTCTAATAAAATACAAAGCAATGCCTAAACAAATAAACAAAACACCGGCTATTAAAGCCACTATGCCACTCTTTACAAAAAAAATATCTTCATCAAATAATTTAATAAAAGCGATACCAAGTACAAAAGCAGAAAAACCAGTTCTTATATAAGCAAGTGAATTTCGTTCAACGGAAAGTATTGTTCTTTCCTTGGCAAAAGTCTTTTGTGCTAACCATGAATCCTTCTCTAATTCATTTATAGAGACACTTTTCTTTTTAAGCATAGATATTATGATAATTTTTTTATTTTCCCTAATATTTTATCTTATTTATTTAAAAAACATTTCCTGCTTTATTTCATATTCACCTTTTTCAGACATAGACCAACTTTTTTCTCCCTTTCTAGATGAAAGTTTAGTTTGCATTAATTTTGTCTCATATTTAAAGTCTGAATCATACTTTTCTTGCAATCTATTGAACTCAGCTAAAGTTTTCTCTGCTTCCGGAAAATCCAAGATTAAACGAGAAATACGTTCCTCCTCCTCTTTTACTTGTTTCTTAAATTCTTCTAAATCAAGATTAACTCCTTCTAAGCGTTTAAAGAAGGTATCAGCTATTTCTTTACTATTAATTCGTTTATAATAGTCACTTTCAGCTAATTTAACAAAGGGTATTTCAAAACCATTAACATCGGTAAATTGTTTTAATCTTCGGCCAAAATTATATAAGGCATCACTTAATTTAGACACAGCTGGACCCTCCTGGCTTTGTAAATTTCTTAGCTCTTGTCTTATTTTATCACTGCCATTATCTAATTCCTTACGTAATGGCGCTAACCATTCTGTACGGTTTAATGAATTAAATTTAGGAGTAATAATTCTGCTCCCTAATTTATTGGTAAAATCATATCTTTTATTATTGCAATGAAAATTATCTGGTGCTTCTATTGCACTTAGCTCTTTCTCAGCTTCTTCCAACTCGGCTTTTACCTTCTCAATCTCTATTTTCTTTTTCTTGCCTGTTAAAAAAGAGACAGTAGGAACTTTATCCTTAGTTTCACTTAATAATGCTTTTAGTTTTTCTAGCACATCTTCACAAACCTGTTTAGCATCTTTGTTTTTCTCTTCAAAATACTGGGCCTGTTCCATTAGAACCCCAGGATATATATTTCCATCTTTTACTAATATTTTATTGTTTGGAGTGAAAGATAATTCTCTCTCAATTCGATATCCTAATCTAGAAAAATTAATCTTGTCAACTTCTAACTGCAAAACTTCTTTATTATTATTTCTTAAATTTTCTACGTCAAAAATTAACTTCTCTGCTTCTAATGACTTTTTTATATCATCCCTGTTATAAGATCCGAATCTTGTTTTATCTTTCTCCACTATCATTTCTATTGCTTCATTTTTGACCTGCGGCCAAAATTCTTCGCCACACAATTCAAAGACTTCGTCGCTGATAAAATTTAAATTAGCCGCTTTGGGTGCAATTGACAAATTGTCAGCCTTAAAAATATTATCAATTTTTTCTTTTATCAAATTCCTAATCTTTGGTAAATATTCCGCTTTAGTTTCGGACTCTTTTGCGCTCACCTCAGCCAACTCTTTTTCTAAATCATTGATGAAATTTTTAATCTTGGCAATTGAGGCTTGACGCGGACTAAGGTCTTCCCCTTCTGAAGTTTTACCACGAAAATCAAGATCCATATCGGGCAATGCTTCTTTGGTAGCTTTTTTAATATTTGCTAAATTCTCAACACTTTCTCCTAATTTCCCTCTTTCCTCCTCGTTGTCCGTTTTCAAAGTCCCGCTTTCTTGATAGGCTTGAATTTCACTTTCATCGGAAAAATCAGCATTATGCAAAATATCTGCCACAGAATTTATACCCTTTTCTTTTAAATAATCTTTATATTCAAGAAAAAGATCATTTATTTTATTTTTTGCTTCTTTAAAATTATCCAACTTATTACCTGCTGAAGAATAGGCTCCTTCAAGCTGAGAAAGCAAATTCTTTAAACCGCTTATTCTGTCAACTAAAACTTGCTTACTACTCTCTATTTCTTTAACCGACTCTTTACCCTCTTTTATCTTTTCAGCATCTTTTTCTGTAACAACCTCTTTTTTTATTGACTCTAATTTATTCTTAAGAGACATATTTTTAACGTTATTTATAAATTTTTATTTTATCATCGCTGGGTTATTTAAATAGCTTTATATTGTACTGCCACAAACAAAAACTAAATCTTTAGCAAATAGTTTAATAAAAACTGTTCCTAGTTATAAATTATAACTATTTTTCTTATTTTCTCTATTATTTTAACTTAATTTAATAAAAATTACAATAAATATAGCATTT
>CAYSJA010000021.1:0-19148 GCA_964431235.1 uncultured Gammaproteobacteria bacterium | reverse complement strand
AATATCAAAAAACCAGAACATTTAATAATTAATTAATCTGTCCAAGTAGGACATTTCTAAATAATCCAAAGTAGGACATTTCTATTTAACCTTTACATGGACTTACCAGATATTGACATTTTTTAAAAAATATTATATTATTTAAACAAATATCACCTATATATGATGGTTATATAGTGGTATAATAAATTAATATAATAAGTTCTTTGAAAAATAAATAAAAAAACAGATAAATCATGAAAACATTATTATTTATTAAGGTATTCTGGCTGGCGATAGTTAGCTTAGCCGTAGTATTATTTATAATCAGCTCTTGTCGACCCCAGGAAGATGAGATAGTAGCTCCAACAGTAAAAACTGTTTCAATTTCTGATATCACAGAAACTAATGCTACTATTACAGGGATGATAATTTCTGATGGTGGATCTAAAGTAACAGAGCAGGGTATATATCTTGATGATACTAAAAAAATACCGATTAGCTCTATTGATAACAACTCTATGTTTTCAACTTCAGTTTCTGATTTAATTCCTGGCACTATTTATAGCGTCAAAGCTTATGCTAAAAATATAGCCGGGGTAAATTATGGCGAAACTTTAGAATTTGTAACTAGTAGTTCTTTGCCTGTTTTAGAGATTAAAGAAGCAACAGAAGTAACAATAAATTCTGCTACCTTAAATGGGATTGTTAAACAAGATAATATTCCTGAGGATATTAGCTTTACTTTTGAATATGGTTTGTCAGGTAATTTTGATGAATCTATCCCGGCTGAACTCTTAGTTAATAATCCGGAAGGGATTATGGCTATGGCTAATATAAGTGGATTAGAATCCGGTGAAACCTATGTTTATAGATTGAAAGCTGAGGATAGTCAAAGTAAAACTTCCTATAGTCAGATTGCAGAATTTACCACAACATCGCAGACCCTTTTTAGTATTCCTAATGTGGAAATCAAGGATGTAGAAACTGATGAGGATGGCAACGTCTATGTAATGGGCGTAACCCGTGATAATCCTTCTAATTATGATGGTGTGGTTGCTAAATTTAATGCCGACGGACAAATGTTATGGCAGAGTATGATAGCAACTGAAAATCATGATAGACCGCAGGGCGGCTTGATTGCTAAAGATGGGGTTTTGTATGTTCATGCTAATCGTTATGATGAGTATGGTATTGGCGGAGGCAAGCTTTATGTAGATGCCTATAACTGTGAATCAGGTAATTTGCTTTGGAGTACAGAGGTAAGTGAGGGATTAGGTTGTGATCTGGCTTTAAGTGAGGATGATTATATTTACTCTGTGGCTTATATTCAAATCACTAAACTGGATCTCTCTGGCGAGATTGTTTCCCAATTTACCGCGCAAGGACCTTATGGTTTTGACGCAATCTCTTTTTATGAGAATAAGATTTTTGTAGGAGGAGCAAGAACAGTACCTGAGGGCTCAGAATCAATGATTTGGTGTTTTGACAATGAATTAAATTTGCTTTGGGATACCCCTGGAAGCGTTTCCAAGGGTATAGCTAGCTTTTCTTCTATTGTCAGCTTTCCAAACAAGAATTTAATTTTTGTAGGAGAGTCTAAAGGGGTAATCGTTGATGGCACCCCAATGGAAGCATCAGTCGTTTGTTATGAACTAAAAGAAAATAGTCTGGAGTTTAAATGGAAAAAGTTATTTGATGAATCTTTTCATATTCGTTTGCAAAGAGAAGGAGATAATTTCTATGTTTACTCATCTGATTATGGTATTGGTGGTATTTCTGATAATCCTAAAGGCCCTATTTTGATGACTACTGAAGGTAATGTCGTCTGGACAGCTAATCCCAAAATAAATGGTTATATTGCTACTTTTGGAGATAAAATGTATGTAGCTGACGGCAACAGTTTTTTAACAGTTATTTTAATTTAAAAAGATATCCCCTTTCATTAATTGGAAGGGGTTTTTTATATAGACATTATTTTAAAAAAGTAGTATTATATAAGTAGATAAAAAACTTTAAAATATGGATTTTGATATATTTTTATAAATTTTTTAATTTATAGCATTACCTACCTATAAATTAAATCAAGCCCTTTAGATTCCCTGATAAAATAGGGGTTGGAAATATAATAGAGCCAGTTAAAACATTAACAATTCATATTTAAGGCATCAGTCAAACAACGGTAGGACACTTTTAATAAAGTATCACTATCGTCATAACGATTTTCAATCAGTTACCTATTCGAGCTCTATTAGAAGTAGGCTCAAATATGCTGAGACGATAAGGATCTCTGAATTATGAAAACGATCTCAAAAGGATCATATTATTTAGCAGAGTATCCTATCGTTGCTTGACTGATGCAAATTCCTTGAACGGCACTTGGTCCGTCAACATCGCGAAGATAATCGAACATAATTTCCTGGCCGTCGCCACCTTGGCTTTGCCCGTTCCTTTATTCTTCTTGAGTTTCCGATAAAAACTGGCTAAGCGGTTAGCGTGTCGACAATTAGAGGTTATTGCGTTAATCAGGGCCTTTCGGAGCCAAATTGAACCCCGTTTAGTTATCCGTCCGTGTCTGATTTTATCGGCCGAAGCATAGGTCGAGGGGATAAGCCCGGCGTAGGAGCATAATTTATTGGCATTACTGAATCTGCCAATATCCCCGATTTCTGATTTAATGACTAAGGCCGAAAAATAACCGATGCCCGGAATAGTCATTAGCAATTTACAGTCATAATCCGCGTTGGCCGTGTTTTCAATATTATCCGATAATTCTTTAATCTGTTTCCCTAAATAGTCCAAAGTAACTAAATACCGATTGAGTTCTTCCCGGAAAATCGGTCGCAGTTCCAACACTTTCAACCATTTCATTCCCGCTTTCCCATAGAGATTAGTATATTCATGTTTAGAGTTAGTTTTAAACAGCACCGAATGGATTTTGTTCTTTATCCTGGTGGCCATTTCCACATACTGCATCCGTTGTCTCACCAGTTCTTTCAGATCCCTAATGTCTCGCGGCTGGATATAAGCCAGAGGCAATAGTTTGGTTCTAAGTAAATCAGCCAGTATTCTTGAATCCACTTTATCATTCTTCATCCGCGAGAAAGCAATTGCCTTAGTCGCTAAGGGATTGGATAATACCGTTTGACATCCCAACGATTCCAGATTTTCATAGAAGGGCAGCCAGTTCATGGTTGATTCCACCGCCACCAGATTATTGCCGACGTAGCGAGAAAAGAATTTAGCCACCTTGTCCGTGTCCGTTGATATTTCCTGTTGTTTCTTAATCTTGCCGGCTAAGTCCATCACCGTGATATAGGCCGTCTTCTTATGCAGATCAACTCCGATATAGTTTTGATAATTAGTGGTCATATTTTCACCTCCTTTCCGGTTAAATCTTATATACTTAGTTTAACATTTTATATATATTAATTTATAGCATTATGAAAAGAATTTTTCAAAAAGTAAAAGAAAACATTAATCTGACTAACTTTTTAATACTTGCTGTTATTATTGTTATCTCGATAGCTGGAATACAAGTTTTTAAAACTGAAGCAACTATTAGTCATCTGGGTGGTGCTGACAATAATTTATATTTGGGCGGCGGTGCTATTCTCGGCGTTAATTCTCCTGCCTATGGTCTTGTTGTAGTTGGTGGAAACGCTGGCATTGGCATTACTAATCCGAGCCAAAAGTTTCATGTCTCCGGCAATATTCTATCTACCGGGTCTCATTATTTAATGGATACTAATCATTCTATTCGTGCAATATCTGGAGTGGGCGTAGCCATTGATACTTATGGAGTGGTTGATCCTTTGGTTATTCGTGAAAGTTCTGGCAATGTGGGGATTGGAACAACGAATCCTGGGGCAAAACTTTCAGTTATAGGAGGTACTTATGGTATTTACGCAAAAGGAAACAGTTATGCTGTTAAAGGAGTAGATTCTGGCAGTGGCATTTATGGAATGTTAGGCCATAACAATGGTGCGTATGGTTTTAGTTTTGCGGGTAATGGTGATATTGCTACTAGTGGCAACAAATGGGGTGCTTGTTCTTGGGTTATAACAACTAATAGTTGTCGTAATACTTGGAGTCTATCTTGTCCCAATAGTCCTAATGCTAGATTTATGACGGGGATAGAAAACGTGGGTGGCAGTAATTCTTGTATTAGGAAGATATATTGTTGCGATTTGTAGTCAATATGTTAAAAGAAAAGAAATCTATTTGGCTAGTTGTAGTTTTAATTATCTTATTGAGCTTTATAGCGATTTATATTGGAGTAAAAGGATATAAGAAATATAAGGAGGAAATAGAGGTTAAAGCATATCAACAGGGAATGGAGGATGCTATTTTAGATATGTATGAAATGGGTGCTAAATGTGAACCAATTACTATAATTTCAGAAAATAATGAACAGATAATGTTAATTTCTGTTGATTGTTTAGAAAAGAAGGAGGAATAAAAAACCGCTTTAATTGATTAGTCAAAGCGGTTTGTTAAAACTTAAAACCAATACTAAAAATCAGTTTTTGTTTTTTAGAATTGGTTGACTTAAAGGACGAGGATAAAAACACTTCTTTGTTTTTTAGAAATGTTTGTCCAAAAGTAACATCAATACCGTAAGCGTTCACGAATAAACTTTTTTCTTTGAAATTTTTGTTGTAGTTTTCGTAAAAAGACCTTATATCAAGACGTCTTTTTTTTGTTTTATAATTAACTACAACATCAGCTCTTGTAGAAGCTTTTTGTATTTCGGTTTTAACATAATACATCAAACTTTCTTTTTCTGTCTCGCATCTTGAACCAACACTTATCCAAGGAACGCCGCTTACTTTGTTGGCTTTTGGCAGAGCAAAATACATTGTTCCTTCCAAGCCAGCTAATAAAAACTTTTTATTTATACCACTTTCTTTTTCCCAACCTAAAAAAGGAGAGGAATAGAAGTTGATATAAGAGTTATCAAACGGGCGTTTGAACTTAAAAGAACTTATTTTCTGATTTAATCTGGAAAATCTGCTTGACAATCCGGCAGTTAAATTATTTCTAAAAGAATATTTTAGATAATTTTCTGCCGTTATTTGCGTATTCCAAGAATGATTAATTCCAGAAACCTTATTATCTGATGTAGATTTCAGACTGTATATACCAAGATTAAAGAAAGTTTCATGATGGAAAGCTTTTCCTGATTTCAGATTTTTCCATGGAACGAAAGCAATATTAGCTCCGTAGTTGTTAACCAAGAAGCGATTATATTCATTATTTTTACTAACCCCATAGAGTTGCAGGCCAAAATTTTCTTTTTCTAAAGAAATTCTACTTACTCCTTTTTCGTTGATATAAGAGAAAAGAGATGCTTCTTCAGAGAGTAAAAAGTTCCTTGTCCGGTCACTGTTGTCGCGGTTTTGCAACCTAGACCAAAATCCTGCGAAATTATTGTATTTGTTATCATAAACAACAGCATTTCTTTCAGCGTCTATTGTTAAATCTTGTATCTGGGGAATTCCTACAACTCCCATACTTATAACATCAACATCATCTTTATTTTTTATTCTATAATTATTGACGTCCCCGTGAAATCCGTGATTGATTAATACAATACCTTCTGAAGTTAAGAGTTGGGTAATAACGTGTTCGTGTCCGGCAACGCCAAGAGCAGGAAAATTAAATGCTTCTTCGGCCAACTTAGCGGTAGCAAAAGCAAAATCTCGGCACACTCCATAATAACTTGGATTTTTATATGGCCAGCGGTGATGAGCCATTTCAGAAATAAGTCTGTTTAAATCAAGGTCTTCAGTGGCATTGTTATCTTCGGGGTCATGATGTTTATAGGCGGCGGTGTTAAAGTAGGTGATAGCGCCTAAATTATACAACAGTTCTTCATTTTTTAAGGATTCTTTTACTTCAAAAACAAAGCTGTTCCAAAGGTTGTCCTTTTCAAGATCTGCCATTGAGGCGATTAGACTTCTCATTCTTAAACCACCTGACACAAAAGGGTCGTCGTCTTGGCCAAAATAAACAGTTTGTTCTGGGAAATCACTTTCTTCTATTTTGGGTCGGTGCAATACAGTTGAGGCTATATTGCTTTCTACTGTCAGGGTCCACTTTTCTTTTTCTTTCTTTTTTTTCTGGAGTGGATTGTCAGCTATCGCAGTCATATAAAATGCTGCCAAAGTAAGTAGTAACATTAATTTTACAATTTTCATGATTATTTAATTTTTAAAGTTCGGATATTAAAAAATTAATATTTTATCTTTTTTAGTTATAATATTAAAACTGCTCGATTCTATTGGGTTAATAATTCTTCCAGAATTTCTTTAGCCATTTTAGGATTAGCTTTCCCTTTTGTTTCTGCCATGATTTTTCCCAAGAGGAATTGGATTATATTATGTTTACCTTTTTTATATTCTTTTGTTTGTTGGGGATAATTTAGAATGATTTTTTTTACTATTTTTTTCAAATTAGCTTTATCATCTATTTGTTCTAAACCCATATCCCGCATAATATCAGTTGGATCACCGCCATTTTTATACATATAATCTAAAATTGTTTGTCCGGCCGAAGAATTTATTTTGTTTTGGTAGATTAGGCAAATAAGTTCAGCAAAATTTTCCGCTGTTAGTTTAAGGTTAGAAATTTTTTCTTGGTTTGCTTTTAGGTGTTTTATTAATTCTCCGATTATCCAATTACTAGCCGTTTTGGCTAATTTTTTTTCTTGGCGTTCAGCTTTATCGCCATTTGCCTCTATCCAGGCGTTTAATTCAGATATTACCTGTTCGCTCCAGTTAGCTAAACTCTTATCTGCGGTTAATATCTCGGCTATTTCTTGATTTAAGCCATATTCTCTGGTAAATCTTGCAATTTTTTTGTCCGGCAATTCTGGCAGGCTAGCCTTTATTTTAGCCAGCCATTTGCCGTCTATCCTTAGAGGTGGAATATCGGGTTCAGGAAAATAACGGTAATCAGCCGAAGTTTCTTTAATTCTTTGGCTGACGGTTTCATTTTTATTTTCATTCCAGCCGCGAGTTTCTGCTTGTATATTTCCTTTATTCTTTAAAATGTCTTTTTGTCTTTTTATTTCAAATTCAATCGCTTTTTCTAGAGTACGGAAGGAATTGATATTTTTTAGTTCAACCTTGTTGTTTAGTTTGTAATTTTTTAATGGTTTTATTTGTCCATCCTCATATTTGAATTTCCCTTTTTTTTGCAGACTGACATTGGCTTCACAGCGCATTTCACCGCTTTCCATATCTGCTTGGCTAATTTCTAGATATCGTAAAATTTGCTGATATTTTTGGCAGAATTTTTTAGCTTGTCGGGAATCCTGTATTATTGGATGAGTAACCAATTCCATTAGAGGAGTGCCGGCACGATTAAAATCTATTAAAGTATGGTCACTGTTTTTAGGGTGGAAGGATTTTCCCGTATCTTCTTCCAAATGTATTCTGGTTATTTTTATTTTTTTCCCGTCAAGCTCTAAATACCCGTTATAAGCTAGAGGTTGGTCGTATTGAGATATTTGATATCCTTTAGGGAGATCAGGATAGAAATAATTTTTACGGTCAAATTTAGATATTATGTTAATTTGGCAATTTAAAGCCAGGCCAGCGGTGATAACATATTCTATAGCTTGTTTGTTTGGTACCGGTAGAGTACCGGGATGGCCTAAGCAAATAGGGCAAACCGTGCTATTGGGTTTTTTGTTGTCTGCTTTATTATCGCAAGAGCAGAACATTTTACTTTTTGTATTTAGTTCGGCATGTATTTCCAAGCCGATTATTGTTTGATAGGGCATATTATATGATTAAAATTTACCCGTACTGCCGAAGCCTTTATTTTGGCGAGTAGTGTCATTACTGATTTCACCTTCCTCTAAATCTACTTCTTGTAAGCGTTGAATTATTATTTGCGCTACTTTTTGTCCAGGGACAATATTAAATATATCTTCGCTTAAATTTTTTACTACCACCCTTATTTCTCCCCGATAGCCGGAATCTATCAACCCGCCCATAGTGGTTATACCTTCATTGGCTAAGCCGCTCTTATCCCAAATGAGACCGGCACAATTTTTAGGAATGATCATTTTTATACCGGTTGAGACAAGAGCTTGTCCATAAGCGGGTATAGAATAGTGGTCAACGGAGAATAAATCATAGCCGGCATCATCTGAATGAATTTTTTGTGGCAACTTGGCTTTGGGATGGATTTTTTTTATTATTAATTTTTGCTTGCTTGCCAAATTTTCATTTTGATCATTTATTTTTTGAAAATTCAAAGCCGGAGCATAGGAAGAAGGAGATGAAATTGAGCTTGATGGATTATTTTCTACAGCTTTATTCAAAACAGTTTCCCGATTTTTGACAATATTATGATTAGAACTAATAATATTTCCAATAGCTTGGAAATCTTGGCTGAATTTTTGTTTTTGGCTGATAAGCTGTCCGGCAAACAGCCAAACTAAAAAATGAATTGCTTCCGGACTAAGTATTTCGCCGTTATGAGTACATTTTATAAGTTTGAAATCTGGCAAGCTAGAAGCTATTTCTAAATAGGCTTGCTCGGCTTTTCTTAGATGATCTAAATTGTCTTCATGAATATCGTTAGTTTTTCCTTTCCAATCTTCTCTTTTCCGGTTTTTTGCCAGTTTATAAGATATTTCTGTTTCAACTTGTAATATAATAGTTAAATCAGGGCGAGGAATTTCAAATACTTTATATTCTAAATCATAGAGCCAGTTAAAGAATATTTTTCTTTCTAGCAAATTTTCTATTTTTCCTCCCTGGTGTCCTAGGCTGGCACTGGTATAACGATTAGCTAAAACTATTTTTCCGTTTTTTAGCCAATCAGCTATTTTTTGACTAGCATCAAAACGGTCAACAGCGTAAAAAATAGAAGCTTTGTAAGGATCGACTTCATCGGCCTGTCCATATTTACCAGATAGATATTCTTCTATCATACCGGCTGATTTAGTATTATATTGCGGGAAATCAGCCACTTCTACATTATAGCCTTCTGTTTCTAGTTTTTTTCGCAAAAGGTTTAGTTGAGTAGTTTTACCAGAACCGTCAGTTCCGTCTATGACGATAAATTTTCCTTGTCTATTTTCCATAAGCGTTTATTTTAGAAATTATTTCCTCTATTTGCTGATATAAACGGTTAAAATCGTGATTATTATTTATTCTATAATCAGAGGCAGCTGTAACTTTAGGAATTTCTTTTTCAGCTTCCTGATTGCAATCTTTTTGAAATTCAGCAAAAGTTTTTTGTTTATCATCTGTATTTTCATTTCGTTGCAACAGGCGCTGATAGCGAATTTTTATATCAGCAGTAATGCTTATCAACTTAAATTCTGGTAGAGGTTTCAAATAACGGATATCTTCTAATCTTCTGGCACCATCAATCACTATAATAGAGGAATTATCCTTTTTTACGTCCTCAGCTATAGTTTTGGCTAAAATATCTTCTCCAAAACGTTTTCTTAGATCAAAGGATATATTTTGCAGGTTTTTCCGATTAACAGGTAAATATAAGCGTTTTAAAATATCTCTCAATACTGAAGAAAATTTATAGCTTTTGGCATCGTATTTTTGGCAGATGTATTTTTTAGCGGTTTCTTTACCGCTGGCAATCGATCCGACTAAGCCGATAATTAATTTAGGCATTTTAATAGACAACCCGATATCTTAACATCAGGGTATTGTCGTTTAACTTTTTTATTTCCTTTAATTTTAAGTCAACATCAAAATCTTGATTGAATAAAGACAAACCACTGCCAAATATTTTTGGCTCAACAGTTAATATTATTTCGGAAATTAGTTTTTTTTCTAAAAACAAAGAATTAAGGAAAGACCCTCCCCCCAGAAGAGCTGATTTATAACCTAAATTTTCAAGTTCGTTTAAAATCGTTTTTGGATCGCCAGATACCCATTTCACCCCTTCTATTTGTGGTGGATTTTTTTGGTGAGAAAAAACGACATTTAAGCGATCTTTAAGGGGAGCGGGAAAAGTGTTGAAAGTATTTTCCCCCATCATAATAACACCGTGTTTTTTGGAAATTTCAACAAAGAGTTTTTTATCTTCGCGGCTAGTCCAATTAGCAAATTGTTTTTTGTCTTTGGCGATTTTACCGTCAACGGTTATCGCCATCATCATAGTTACTGGAATCATATTTTTATAAAAAGGCCATTATTTTTGACGGCCTATATTTTTTTAAATGGCGATTGGAGCCTTAATGCCCGGATGAGGATCATAACCTTCAAGTTTAAAGTCTTCATATTGAAAAGAAAAAATGTCATCTACAGCCGGATTTATTAGCATTTTTGGCAGAGGCCGGGGTTTTCTAGATAATTGTAATTCAACTTGTTCTACATGATTATTATAAATATGAAGATCGCCGAAAGTGTGGACAAAATCTCCTAATTTAAGATTACAGACTTGGGCTACCATCATGGTTAGAAGAGAATAAGAAGCGATATTAAAGGGTACGCCTAAAAATAAATCAGCGCTTCTTTGGTATAACTGACAAGATAAGCGCTTATCTTTAGAAACATAGAACTGAAAAATGGTATGGCAGGGAGGTGGTGCACTTTTTTTACCTTTGATTAAATCTTGTAAGTCAGCTACGTTCCAACCGCTAATAATTATGCGTCGAGAACTAGGGTTATTTTTTATATCTCTGATAGCTTTGGCGATTTGATTAATTTGTTCTCCGTTTTTACCTTCCCAAGCCGTCCATTGTTTACCATAAATCGGACCCAAGTCCCCGTTTTCATCTGCCCATTCGTCCCAAATAGTAACACCATGGTCGTTTAGGTATTTAATATTAGTGTCTCCGTTTAAAAACCAGAGCAATTCATAAATGATTGATTTCAAATGAACCTTTTTAGTGGTAAGTAGAGGGAAACCCTCATTTAAATTATATCTTACTTGGCGGCCAAATACACTGCGTGTGCCTGTCCCAGTTCTATCATCTTTGCCTTGGCCATTTTCCCTGACGTCACGTAGAAGATTTAAATAAATTTTCATAATAATATTTTTTAAATTATCATTTTTATATTACAGCGGCAGTTTAAAAAGTCAAATAAAATTAGTCTTATTTATCTTTATATTCAACAATTTTATCTGATAACAGCAAAAAATCTATATTGGCCTCAGAAAATATTTCTTTACTTCTTTTACTAGCATGGTAATCTTGGGCGCAGACAACCCGTTTGAGGCCAGCATTGATTATCATTTTAGCACAGGTATAACAAGGAGTCATTTTACAGTATAAAGTACCACCTTCAAGCGCTATACCCATTCGAGCTGCTTCGCAAATAGCGTTTTGCTCGGCATGAATAGTACGGATGCAATGCCGAGATTGAGAACCATCCTCATTGATTATAGTGTGCATTTCATGGCCGACTTCATCGCAATGAGGCAGACCAATAGGCGACCCAACATAGCCGGTAGCGATAATCCGATTGTTTTTAGTAATAACGCAGCCGGCACGGCCTCTATCGCAGGAGCCACGGCTGCCGATCATTTCCACAATTTTCATAAAATATTCATCCCAAGAGGGGCGTTTATAGGGTGGAGTTGTTTTTTGAGAGGATAAGCTGTTTTGATTCATATTTTTTTTAAGGTTATATTAACTGTTGTTTATATTTTAATATATATTAATAATAAAATAAATATTGACATTAACGTCTCTATGTTTTATTTCCCTTTCAAAAAGTCAAAAAAAAGGATAAAATATAAAGGTAGATGATTCTTTTAGTAAAGATTAGTAATATATGAAAATATTAGATAACTTGTTAAAAAAAATAGCTAATAATAAAGAAGTTTTTTTTCAAATTAAAGCCTTTCCCGGAGCTAAAAATAACAGTTTAAAACAAGGAAATAGCGGAATTTTGGAAGTTAGAATAAGCTCTGCTCCTGAAGATAATAAGGCAAATAGAGCAATTATTAAATTTTTAGCTGTTCAGCTTGGTTTAAGGAGATATCAGGTAGAAATTGTAAAAGGGCAGTCAGATCGCTTTAAAACTATTAAAATTAGCCGTTAATTTATGGATTTATCAGTAATTATTGTTTCTTGGCAGATAAAAGATAAACTCAGAGCTAATTTAAAATCCCTCTTTTTATCAGAGGGCGATTTTAAATTTGAAGTGTTTGTGGTTGATAATGCATCTTCAGATCAAAGCGCTGATATGGTAGCTAGTGAATTTCCTCAAGTTAAGCTAATTAGAAATCAAAAAAATGAAGGTTTTGCTAAAGCTAATAACCAAGCGATAAAAATAGCTTCCGGACGCTTTATTTTGCTTTTGAATCCAGACATGAAGGTTTATCCTGATACTTTAAAGAAGATGTTGGCTTGGGCTGAAGAAAATCAAATGGCGACTGTTTGTGGTTTCCGATTAGTTAATAGAGAAAGAGAATTAATAAAACAAGTCAGGCGTTTTCCGAAATTATTTGATCAGTTGATGATTGTTTTAAAAGTCCCCCATTTGTTTCCCGCTGTCATAAATTCGTATCTTTTGCCCGACTTTGATTATAACAAGGCGGCTAAGGTTGATTCTATTCGTGGCTCTCTATTTTTAATAAATAAAGAGAACTTTAAAAGAATAAGTGGTCAAGATAAACCTTATTTAGATGAGAGATATTTTATTTGGTTTGAAGAGGTTGATTTTTGTCGTCAAGTTTATAAATTAGGCGGAGAAGTTTGGTATAGTCCAGCTGCTTCCTGTCAAGATTATGTTGGTCAAAGCTTTGCACTTGTCAGAAGAAAGGAGGCGCAAAAATATTTTAAGGATTCTATGTTGGAATATTTTGCCAAATGGGGAAAGCCCTGGCAGAAAAAAATCTTAGCTTTAAGCTGGAGCTTAATTGAATTATTTATTCAGTAGTTTATGAAGAATAAAATAGGTATTATACTAATAAATTATAAGGATTACGCCAATAAGTACTTGCTGGCTTGTCGGGATTCTTTGCGTGTTCAGGATTATGGGATAGAGAATTTTCAAGTTTATATTATTGATAACTCTTCAACAAAAGAAAGCAGCCGTCTTTTAAAAGATTTGTATCCGGAAGCGATAATTATTTCCCGTTCAGATGGTAACTATTGCGCTGCTAATAATATTGGTTTTAAACAAGCGATAATAGATGGTTGTGATTATTTGGTAACCCTTAATATGGATACAGAAGTGAAACCTGATTGGTTACGGGAATTATCTTTTGCTTTGGATTCGGACCTATCAGTTGGGATCGCCCAATCAAAAATATTGCTTTTTCCCCATAAAGATCAAAATCAGCAAGATAGGGAAGAAAAAGGAAAAAAAGAATTAGAAATAAATACTTTAGGGAATATTTTGCATTTTCTCGGTTTTGGTACAACTTCTTTTTATCGCCAGTCGGATAAGAATATTTCTGGTTATCCAGAAATTACCGGTTACGCCAGCGGTTGTTGCTTTATAACTAAAAAGCAGGTATTTGAAAAGATAGAAGGTTGGAACGAAGAATACTATATGTATCATGATGATATTGAATTTAGCTTGAAAACTCGTTTAGTTGGTTATAAAATAATATTGGCACCCAAATCAGTTGTTTTCCATAAATATGAATTTTTCCGCAGTTTGCGCGGATTATATTTTATGGAAAGAAACAGATATCTTTTAATTTTTAGTTTTTATCCCCACTTTTTAATTATTTTTCTTTTGCCCTTGTTTTTATTGTTGGAATTGAGCTTGATGTTATTTTCGGTTTTTAAAGGTTGGTTTGGGATTTGGTTTAGAGCCAGGTTATATTTTCTAAAGTTTTCAAGCTGGCGAAAAATATTTAAATTTAGACAAAAGATAAAGAAAATACAAAAGGTCTCCTTTTTAAGAATAGCTGATCAGATGGCGGGCAAATTGGAATTTTTAGAAATTGATAATTTTGTTTTGCATTATATAGCTAACCCACTACTTAATTTTTATTGGCAAATTATAAAAAGAATAATTTAATATGGATATATCAATTATAATTGTTAACTATAAAAGCCGGGAAAAATTGAAAAATTGCTTGCAGTCAATTAAAAAAGATGATTTAAGCGGTTTGGAATATGAAATAATTATAGTGGAAAATGATTCCGGCGATGATTTGTCGGATATTTTAACTGACAGTCAAGAAATAAAATTAATAATTAGCCAGAGCAATTTAGGAATGGGCGGGGGTAATAATTTAGGTATTAAAGCTGCTTCTGGTGATTATATTTTAATATTGAATCCGGACACTGTTTTGAAGCCGAAAACGATTAAGGTATTATTTGATTATTTGCGTCGTCATCATGATGTCGGTTTAGTTGGCCCCAAGCTACTTTATCCCAATGGCAGTTTGCAGTTGTCTTGCGCCCGTTTTCCTAATTTTTTTGTACCGATCTTGCGGCGGACATTTTTAGGCGACTACTTTAAAAAAATACGAGATAGATTTACTATGAGTGAATTTGATCATAGTCATATCAGGGAAGTTGACTGGCTGATGGGATCGTGCCTAATGTTTAAGAAAAGAATAAAATTATCAAGTAAAAAAGAATTTTGTCCTATTTTTGATGAGCGCTATTTTATGTATTTTGAAGATACGGATTTAGCTAGGACATTCAGAATTAAAGGTTTAAAAGTTGTTTATAATCCAGAAGCGATAGTAATTCATAACCATACCCGTCAGAGTGCTAAGAATCCTTGGTATATTGCTATTTTTAAAGATAAATTAACCTGGATTCATATTTCATCCTGGTTTAAATATTTTATAAAATGGGGTTTTAAGCCCGTTAGTAAACATTTAAAAGATATATGAAAACAATTAAAAAAGCGATTATGCCGGTAGCTGGTTTTGGAACTAGATTTTTGCCGGCTACTAAGGCCCAACCTAAGGAGATGTTGCCGGTAGTAGATAAGCCGGTTATCCAATATTTAGTGGAGCAGGCGGCTTCAGCTGGTATAGAAGAAATAATTTTTGTTACTGGTCGAGGGAAAAGGGCGATAGAAGATCATTTTGACTATTCTTTTGAGTTGGAGAAAACTTTAGTTGAAAAAAATAAACTTGATCTTGTAAAAAAAGTACAAGAGATTGAACGTTTAGCCAAATTTTCCTATGTGCGCCAACCTATTCCCTTAGGAGACGGACATGCGATTAATTGCGCTGCTCATTTAGTATCTAAAGATGAACCGATTCTAATCATGTTTGGCGATACCTTATATGATGCTGATGTTTCTCCGGTAAAGCAATTGATTGAGGTTTATAACAAATATGGGCAATCAGTTGTCGGCTTGTCAGAAGTAGCAGAAAATGAAGTTAATAAATTTGGAGTGATAGACGGTGATTTTTTAGGAAAGGGAATTTATAAGATAAGGAGGTTTGTAGAGAAGCCGGCTTTAAACAAAGCTCCTTCCAACTTAGCAGCGGTTGGTCTTTATATTATTACTCCGCAGGTAATGAAAATTTTGGCAGGGATGAAGTCGGGTAAATCGGGAGAGATTAGATTAGCTGATGCTTTTGATTTGATGTTAGAAAAAAAAGAGGCTATTTACGGTAAGAAGATAGAAGGCGAGTGGCTTGATACTGGCAATAAGTTTAATTTTATTAAAGCCACCTTAAAATTAGGTTTAAAAAACAAAGAAGTAAAGGATAAGCTGCAAAAATTAATTAACGATTTAGCTTCCCAATAAAGTTTACTTTAATAGTAGTTTATAAATACCCTTTTGTTGACCTATTTCCGTGTAGAAGTATAAAATGTTTTTTTTAATATCAAGAGTCATTTCACCTATTTTTTCTGTCTTGAATAAAGTAGTGAGTGGACTGGCTTGTAAATCTCCAGCTTGCAAATTTTTATCAGTGGAAAAAATAAAATAATTTTCTTTATCATGCCAGATAATTTCGTTAATTGGTTCACTGACGCGTTTTAATAGGGACGAAACATCATCGTTGATGTTGAAAAGAATTATTTCCCAGCCATTATGATAAATAATTCTATTTTTATCTATCCAATCCCAATCTTTTATTCGGTTTATTGTAATTGATTTTTGCCAATTTTCTTTATTTATCAAATAAAGAGATGAATTTTTTTTGTCATATAAAGCAAGGTAGTTGTTTTTGTTGCTGGGAGAGAAAAAATAATCACCTATGGATGGCAATTCCATTTTTTTTAATTCTTGCTGATCACTGATATTATATTCCTGAAGATATTTTTTATTCTCAACCTGTGATATTGTGAAAATAGAATTGTCTTCTATTTTATAGTCTAAATAGTTAGCGGTTTTTAATAGAGTAGTTGTTGTTTTTCCATCTCCCTCCAATCGGTTTATCGTGTTAGTCCGACTGGCATAATAAATAAAGTCTTCCTTTTTATTGTATTTCCAGGATTTTATATCTTTGCCTAAAATATCAGTTAAATCAAGGATTGTATTATTGGACAAATTGAATATTTTGCCATTGCTAAATAATTTATAGTCATCTTTTAACCAAATTCCGCCACTTTCGGGTTTTTCCGTTAGTAAATTAGGGCTTAGATATTTTAAGTCAATGAGTTCTTGGGATAATGATAAATACAAATAATTCCCAGACGAACTTAATAAAGGGGTATCTTCTTTTGATTTATAAACAATTGTCGGTAAATCAGAACGAAAGAGATTTATGTTTTCTTCAAAAGTGGTTAATCCTGATTCTATAGTTATTTTTTTCTCTATTGGCCAATAGCTTTCTTTTTCCAGTTTTAAATTATAATTACCAGGTAAAAGATTTTTTATTTTAACTGGAGTAGTCAAAAGATTTTTTTTAAACAAATTGAAAGTGGGTTTTTTTTGTTCTTTGCCGTTTAAATAAATAAAAGCTCCTTTAGGAGAAGAAGAAATATTAAGTATGCCGGTTTTTTGCAGTAAACGGTTGAATTGAAGTGGCCAACTGAGGTTAAATTTGTAACCAGAGGCAAATAGGCAGGTAACGGTGGCCATGACTATAAAAATGAAAACAAATAGGATTAAAATCAAATCCCGGATTTTTTTAGGCATATTTACTCACTTCTTGTTATATCAGCTCCAATAAGGCGCAAGCGTTCGTCAAGTTTTTCATAACCCCGATCTATTTGATAGATATTGTCTATTTCAGTTTTTCCTTCGGCGGTTAAAGCGGCTATAACTAAAGCAATACCTGCTCTTATATCCGGACTTATCAACTTTTTTCCATAAAGTTTGCTAGGACCGCTTATGGCAATACGGTGCGGATCGCACATAATAATATTAGCTCCCATCTGTGATAACATATCAACCCAGATTAAACGTCGGTCATAAATAGTTTCTTGAATTAAGCAGTTACCTTCGGCTTGGGTCATAAGTACGACATAAGGAGATTGTAAATCGGTGGGGAAACCCGGATATTCATGAGTTTTTATGTTGTAGGCTCTAATTTTTGAGGATTTTTTTATTAGTATCCAATCCAGTCCGGTTTCATAGTTGATTCCAATTTTTTTAAAAATAGTTAAAAGGTTTAAAATATGATCCGGATTACAATTTTTAATTGTTAGTTCAGATTTAGTAGCAGCAGCCATTAAAGCAAAAGATCCGGTTTCAATACGGTCAGGAATAATCTCACATTTTCCCGCTTTTAGTTTTTCTACACCGGTTATTTTTATAACAGGGCTTCCGGCGCCTTTAATTTGAGCTCCTTGGCTATTTAAATAATTAGCTAGAGCTTCTACTTCCGGCTCCATAGCGCAATTTCGTAAAATAGTTTCTCCTTGAGCCAAACAGGCGGTCATTATTAAACTTTGTGTACCGGTAACACTGACAGTGGAAAAAAAGTAATCACAGCCTGTCAGTCGGGAAGCAGTAATATGATAAAATTTATTCTTTATTTCTACTTTAGCGCCCATAGCGATAAATCCTTCTAAAAATAAATCTATCGGCCGTCCGGCAGCTCCAATTACACAGCCACCGGGATGGGGAAAACTAACTTTACCAAAACGAGCCAGAAGTGGGCCGACGAACATAACTGATGTTCTGAATTTATCAGCAATTTTAGGATCAAGTTCAGTTTTTGTTATATTAGCAGTGTTAATAGAGGCTTGATGATCGTCTTTTTTGATTTCAGCTCCCAAATAGTTCAAAAGCTCAAATGATTTTTCCACTCCATCTATCAGAGGTAAATTGTTAATAATGATTGTATCCTCTGATAATAGGGAAGCGGGCAGCATTATTTGGGCATTATTTTTGGCTCCGCTGACGGTTATTTCCCCGCTCAAAATCTTAGCCCCATTTATTATGAATTTAGACATATATTAGCAGAATTAGTAATTAATCCTTTTTTTAGCTTTTTATAATGATCTATTTATAGATCAATACCTAAATTAACTATAAATCATTTATTGACATTTTTCAAATATTTGTATAATATAAATTTATTCAGAACAATTTCTGATCTTTTATTATAAAGCCGTTTGTTTAGAATATTATTTTTTTATTTTTATTTCAAACGACTTAAACAAGTAATATGTCAAAAATAGCAGTTATTAAAACCGGAGGTAAACAGTATAAAGTTAAAGAAGGTCAAGTATTGCCGGTAGAAAAATTGAAAGCAGAAGAAGGCTCTAAAATAAAATTAGACACTTTGCTTATTGCTGATGGTGATAAGGTGGAAATTGGCCAGCCATCTTTGGGAGAAAAAGTTGAAGCCGAAGTTATAAAAAGCGGCAAGAGTAAAAAAGTAATGGTGATAAAATATAAAAATAAAATTAGGTATAAAAGGACTTTGGGCCATCGTCAACCTTTTACTTCTTTAAAGATAAAAAAAATTTCTTAAATTTTACGGTCAATTTTTTAGTTTTTAAAAACCCGCTGTTTTTTAGCGGGTTTTTTGTCTGTTTAATTTTTTAATCAAGCGACGGACTTCAAGTTTTTTAGCGAATAGCCGTCTTTTATAAAGTAGTATCCACGCCAATTTAACCATTTTTTTAGGAGCTTTTTTGGTATTTTTTTTATTCAACTCCAAATTTATAATAGTAAATAAAACTAAATCTACTTGGCCGGCTACTTTAGTGTTAAATAAACCGATTATATAAAACAGACAGATTAAGATTAAAAGAGCTAAACTAATAAAAATTGTTAACATTTCCGCCTCCCCTCTTTTTATTGTTTAATACGATATTTAAGGGCACTTTTTAAAGTACT
>CAYSJA010000020.1:0-2612 GCA_964431235.1 uncultured Gammaproteobacteria bacterium | reverse complement strand
TTTAAAATACGGCTTTTGGATTGTTATCACTATTATGATATTAGGTAGTTTAGGCATGGTTATATTCTTTAAACATAAAAAATGGATTTAATTAATTCTGTTTACTTTAATCTTTAAATTTAAATTTATTTATCTAATAAAAAAACCGTTTAATTACAAACGGTTTTTTAAAACTGTCAAACTTTGTAAATAGACAGTCTTAAACTTTTGAAAAAATCATCATAAAAAAATGATTTCTTCATATTAGAGGAATAAATCTCAGGATTTGCTTTTTCCAGTCCATATCTAAAGCCGGATACAACTCCTAATACTTCTGTAATAGGAAGTTGTATTTGTCCCCATTCAGGAAAGTCGTTTACCGGCCACATAGAAATAGGGTCTGAATAATTACCACCTTCCAATTGTCTGACAACAAAAGCATCTGAATTACTAAACTCGTTTTCTAGTTTAAAGAAAAGAGTTACATCACCACTAACATCATCACTTGTTTGCGTAAAGCGAAAATAATTGTCTCCGCTGGCACCTGGCAAATTATCAACTAGAACATCGCCTTGGGGAATAACTTCTCCGCCTTCAAACCAGAACCAAGCTAAACCTGGATTATCTGTTCTGATAAATGCTGAACCTGATAAATCGGCCCAGTTGTCATAAGAATGGATAAGAGCGATATTATATAAGCCCCTGGCACTTAGAGTAACTTTTATTCCAATATACTTACCAACATCATCGGTAATTTGTGGATTACCATTTTTATCAATGATGTAATTAGTATCTCCACTAGGAACGGTTTTTTTAGTCCAATCTGTGACTAAACCATTGTAGTAATAATTGTTGTCTGTAGCATGTTTTACTCTTTCTTTTGAGAAGAGGAATAAAACTCTCCAAGTACCATCACTATTGTCATAAGTGAAGACTTTGACTGGATCAGCACTAGAAATATCTACTACGCAATGCACGATAAACGTTCGAGTCTCCGATGTCCCATTTTCAAACTCAGCGGTAACTTCCAGGCCAACCTCTCCTAAGGTAGTAAATTTATGAGAGACTTGGATGCCTTCATAATTACTTTCTTCAATTACCCAAGAAGCTGATATTACTGGAGAAGATTTACCTTCTACCTTTAAGCCGGTGCCTATACCCTGCTGGATATAAATAGTTCCTAAGTTTGAATTAAAACCTTGTGCTGATTTAAGAATCAGATTAGATTCAATTTCCAACTCTTCGTCTGTTATAGGCGGATTAAATTCCACATATTCACAACTTAGGAGAGAAAATAATACTCCCCAAAAAAACAAAAAATTTAATTTTTTCATAATACTAGGGCCTCCATCCCTTTTTAAATGTTAAAGAACAAAAAATAATAATATAAATTTATTTTTGATAAATTTTTAAAGTGTTGACTGATATTTTATCCCAGTTGAAGATGGTTTCAGCTCTTTGTTTTCCAACTTTAGCTAACTGTTCCATCTTTTCTTCATTTTTTAAGGCCAACTTTAGCTTATCTTGCAAGTCTTTTATATTTTTAGACTCAAAATAAAGCGCAGTATCCTGAGCTGCCTGTCGATTAGCGCTGATATTACTAATTAATGTCGGTAATCCGTGAGCCATAGCTTCTAATAAAGAGATTGATAAGCCTTCCATTTCGGAAGACTGAATAAATAGTTTAGCTTGAGTGTAAAGCTGGTTTAAAGTTTCTCCCCTTTGATTGCCGGTAAAAATAATACGAGGATCATTAGCCGCCAATTTTTCTAATTTTTTCATATATTCGCCATCACCAACAATCGCTAATTTTATTTCTTTGTCACTTATATTTTTAAAAGCTTCTATTAAATATTGTATTCCTTTTAATCTAATTAATCGAGAAACACTAATTATATATTGTTTCGGCTTTAGACCAAAAATAGTCAATTTATTAGTATCATAATTTTTTTTAATATAAGCACCGTTAGGGATAATAGTATTTTCTCGTTGGTGACGTTGCCATAAATAATCGTGCATTAAATCAGTTAAAGTAATTATTTCATGAGCGTATTTACACATAGTTCTTTCTCCTAGTTTCAACATAAATTTAGCAAATTGGCTCCATTTATCATTGCCGTAATCAAAACTATGTAAAGTGGAAACAATTTTTATTTTTGGAGCTAATAATCTTGGAATCCAAGCTAAAAGCGAGGGGCCAATACCGTGATAATGAATAACATCAACACGGCGCTGTATAGCATTTAAGGTAGCTAAAAAACCGTGAGTAATAGTCGCTAGATTCTTATTATTAATAAAAGGTAGATATATTAATTCTACTCCTTTCCACTCGCTGATTTTTTCTGGCAAATAACCGTTTCTGTTATAAACAATAACCTCTTGCTTTTTTTGCACCAAAAAAATCGCCAAATTTTCTACATGACGGTCTACGCCCCCATTTTTAGCAGGCATTCCTTTTTGTCCAATAAAAGCAATTTTCATATAAAACGAATAATTATACTAATTATATTTTTATTTGTCAATAAGATTGTACTAGATGTCGCAGCCAAATGATAATGTCCTAGTACAGCCAAATAGAAATGTCCTACTTGCTAATTTTGTGGTATAAAGTCTAGATTTTATTAAAATATTAA